>JANMPW010000425.1:0-6522 GCA_031370065.1 Acidobacteriota bacterium | reverse complement strand
CCACAGGACCACTCGTATTCCTTCGCGTGTCCCCGATCTACTCGGGTTGCCGACGCCTCGCCTTCAGGCGCCCAGGGCGTCGTCCAGTTTTCGAATCAGGCGTTCCACACGGGCCTTCGCATCCGTGGGGTCGCCCTGCCGACGTTTTTCTGCCTGGTAAAGATCGTCTGAAATGTTCAGGGCGGCGAGAATCGCGATTTTCGTGGTGTCGACCGTCGCCGTCCGTTCCGCCACTTCTTTCATACGGGAATCGACGAAACGGGCCAGATCGTGAATGTAGCCGCTTTCGCCGTCGGCGCGGACGCTGTACGTCTGCCCGAAAATCTCGACCTGAGTCACACTGCCCCGCTTGTCCAATCGAGACACTGACTCCTTTCCGACGCGAGTCTATTTCCTTTAGGCCAAGGGAGTCAATGCTTTAGGTCTAACCCGCGGCAGCTTTACGACTTCTTTTCCTCGGCGGCCTCGAGCGCGCGGATGAGCTTCTCCAGACGCTCGCGCACCACTTCCTGTTCCCGCTCGAGCCGCTCGACGGCGCCTTTCGAGTCACCGGCGTCCCTTTCCGACTTGCGGGCCGCCGCGAGATCCGATTTCAGCTTCTCGTTCTCCGTCTCGAGCTGCTTGAGACGCACGAGCAGCTTCTCGATTTTCCGATCCAGCGCATCGAAGACCTTGACGTTGTCCATGCTCTCCTACTCCCTTACGCGAACGTGATTCCCGGCCGGGAGGCGAGCTCCTCGGCCAGACGCCGCACCTGGCGGTTGACTTCTTCCTGCTCGAGAGTCCGGTCCTGTGATCGGAACGTCAGCCGTATCGTCGTCTTCACCTGTCCCGCCGCGACCCCCGGCCCCTCGTAGCGATCGACGCACGAGAGCGACTCGAGGTGCTCGAGCTTGCGGGAGCGCACGAGTTCCTCCAGTTCCTGCCAGGCGAACGCCTTCGGCTGCGCGAAGGAGAGGTCCGCGCTGATGGCCGGAAGCGTGGAGTACTCCTCGAAGCGAAACGGCCGCGCTCGGGCGGGAACGGCGCTGACGAGGATCTCGGCGACGAACACGGGAATCGCGAGGCCGCGCTTCTGGCGCTCCGGTCCCGAAACGAGCCCGACAATCCCGAGCAGGCTTCCTGACCGCGTCTCTACCGTCGCGGCCGCCCCGTCGGTGAACCCCTCGATGTGCACCGGCTTCCAGACGAGCTCGGAAGAGGGCGCCCACGGGCAGAGCAGACCTTCGACCAGGCCCTTGGCATCGAAGAAGTCGGCCGACCGCAGCTTTTCCGGGACACTCCAGTGCGCGCGGCGATCACCGGCCATGGCGAAGGCGAACCGCCGCGATTCGTAGGACTCGGGCTGGTCCGATTCACCGCGGGCGCCGAACGCGCGACCGACCTCGAAGAGAGCCGACTCCCGGGCGCCGTGGCGCAGATTGCGCGCGACCGCGTCGAGCAGGCCCGGAAGCAGCGTCGCCCGCAGATGCCGGCGCGAGGCATCGAGCGGATTCACGAGCGCGAGGGGTTCGAGCGCCGTGTCCGTCAGCCGAAGCCAGTCGCCGTAAGGGGCCTCTTCCCCGTCGCGATCGACGAAGGGATCGTTGATCGTTTCGTAGAGGCCCGCGGCCGCGGCCGCGTCGCTCAGGCGATCCTCGACCCCGCGCAGGGGCTCCTTGACCTCCCCGGCGCCCGCGGCAGGCGGCAGGCGCGAGGGCAGCCGGTCGTAGCCATAGACCCGGAGCACTTCCTCGACGAGATCGTCCTCACGGCGCACGTCCGTCCGGAACAGCGGGATCGAGACGGAGAGGCGCTTGCCCTTGCGCTCGGACGCGAACCCGAGGCGGCCGAGGGCTTCCTCCGCGAAATCCAGGCCGAGGCGGTTGTCCCCGGAGATAAGGCGCAGGCGCGCCAGCCGCAGCGCCGTGCGCCGGATGCGGAAGAGCTTGCCGTGCACGTCGAGCAGCCCCGGCGCCACCGTGCCGCCCGCCGCTTCCATGAGCAGGCGCGCGGCGAGGTTGAGCGCTCCCGGAATCGCGTCAATGTCGGCGCTACGCTCGAAACGGTGCGAGGCGTCCGTGTGGATCGCCAGACGCCGGGCCGTGCGGCGGATCGTGGCCGGGTCCCACCACGCTGCCTCGAGCAGAACGTTCGTCGTCCCGTCGCTCACGGCCGTGTCGAACCCGCCCATGATCCCGGCCAGCGACACCGCGCGCTGGGCATCGGCGACCACGACGTCGGAGGTCTCGAGGGTGCGCTCGACGCCGTCGAGCGTGACGAGCTTCTCCCCCTTGCGCGCCTTGCGGATAATCAGCAACCCCCCGGAGAGCTTGTCGAAATCGAAGGCGTGCAGCGGCTGACCCGTGTCCCAGAGGACGTAGTTCGTCGCGTCCACCGCGGCCGAGATCGATTTCGCGCCGATCGCGGCGAGGCGGGCCCGCACGAGGTCGGCGGCGGGCCGCCTCTCGATGCCGCGAACCAGGCGGGAGCCGAAGCGGCGGCAGAGGTTCGGCACCTGAAGCACGATCGAGGCCACCTGCTCGGTCGCTTCGCCGCTCGCCTCCGGCTCCGCGTAGCGAACCGCAAACTCCTTCATCGGAATCCCGGCCATTGCCGCGACCTCCCGCGCGAGGCCCCGGTGCCCCATTGCGTCGGGTCGGTTCGGCGTGATCTCCGCCTCGAGAATCGTATCGGCGCCGCGGGCCTCTGCCGACGCGATCGGGATGCCGGCTCGGTCGAGCAGCGCGCGGACGCCCTCCGCCCCGCCAGCCGCGGCGGTGTCCACGAAGTCCCCGAGCCACTCGATCGAAAATTTCATGCCTGTCCCGAAAACTGGCGCAGGAAGCGCTCGTCGCCCTCGAAGAGCAGCCGCAGGTCGGGGAAGCCGTACTTGAGCATGGCCACGCGGTCCATACCGAGGCCGAAGGCGAACCCGGTGTATTCCTCCGGATCGATCGCCACACCCTGCAGCACGCGCGGGTGGACCATCCCCGCGCCCATGATCTCGATCCAGCCGGAGCCCTTGCATTTCCCGCAGCCGGCGCCCTTGCAGAAGATGCAGCTCATGGAAACGTCGACGCCGGGCTCGACAAACGGGAAGAACGTCGGGATGAACCGGGTCTTCGTCCCCGGGCCGAAGAGCTCCGCGAGGAAGGCGGCGACCGTGCCCTTCAGGTCCGCCATCGAGATGCCGCGGTCGACGACGAGGCCCTCGACCTGGTGGAAGACCGGCGAATGCGTCGCGTCCACTTCGTCCTTGCGGTACACGCGGCCGGGCACGATGAGCCGCAGCGGCGCCCCGTGCCGGCGCATCTCGCGGATCTGCACGGGCGATGTGTGCGTCCGCAGCAACAGGGGCGAAACTGCCTTGCGTTCGACGAACAGCGTGTCCTGCGAGTCGCGCGCCGGGTGATCCGGCGGGAAGTTCAGGGCCTCGAAGTTGTGGAAGTCGTTCTCGACCTCCGGGCCGTCGGCGATCGAGTAGCCCATCCGGAGGAAGATGCCCTCGATCTGTCGCCGGACGATCGTGATGGGGTGCAGCCCCCCTTCGCGCGTGCGCCGGCCGGGCAGCGTCACGTCCACGGCGGCCGCGAGGTCGCGCGAACCAGATTCCCGGCGCTCGAGATCGCCGCCGAGCCGAGACACCGCCTCCTCGATCTCCGTCTTGGCGGCGTTGGCACGCGCGCCGAAGGACTTCCGGTCGGCCGCCGGGAGCGACTTCAACCGCGCGAAGAGCTCCGGCACGAGCCCTTTCTCGCGGCCGAGGTAGCGCCCCTTCAGACGTTCGTATTCCGCTCGCGAAGAGACACCGCGGGCGATCTCCTCGCGAAAGGAGAGCAGGATCTGCTCGATCGGGTCTTGCGGCACGTCTACCGTCTACCGTCTACCGTTTCCCGGCTCAGGCAATCTTCAGCGCCTGCTTGGCGACTCCGACCAGGTGCGTGAACGCCGCCGGGTCCGAGACGGCGATATCCGCCAGCATCTTGCGATTGATCTCGTTGCCGGCCTTCTTGAGGCCGTCCATGAGCTTGCTGTACGAGATCTCGTGCTCGCGCGCGGCGGCGTTGATCCGGACGATCCAGAGGCCGCGGAAGTCGCGCTTCTTCGCCTTGCGGTCCCGGTAAGCGTAGAGGAGCGACTTCTCCACCTGGAGCTTTGCCATCCGGTACGACTTCGACTTGGTGCCGTAGTAGCCCTTGGCCCGCGCCAGGGTCTTTGCCCGGCGATTCTTTCTCTTGGGTCCCCTTTTTACACGAGGCATCTCAAATTCCTCCTTGGGCCGGTCGACGGGAGACGACAGACGGCAGACGTTTCACTGCCCCGCGTTTCACCGCATCTCCGGCTTCGTCTTCTGTCTTCCCTCTTGCGTCTTCCGTCTTCCGTTCTCAGGCGTACGGCAGCATCTCGCGGACGCGCTTGGTGTCGCTCTTCGAAACGGTCGTGCCCTGCGCGAGCCCGCGCTTTCTCCCGGGCGCCTTCTTCGTGAGGATGTGGCTCTTGTAGGCCTTCGCCCTCTTGAACTTGCCGGAGGCGGTCTTCCGGAACCGCTTCGCGGCGCCCCGATGGGTCTTCAGCTTCGGCATCTGTCTCTCCGTTCTCGTGAAGCGTGAAACGGAGCCAGTACGCTCCCGCTCGACGTACTTCGCTTGACGTTTGACGTTTCGCGCTTTTACGCCTTGGTTGCCTTTTCGTGCTTGACCGGCGACAGGATCTGGTAGAGCCGGTTTCCCAGCATCTCCGACCGCGACTCGGCAATCGCCTTGCCGGTCAGGTCCACGAGCAGGCGGTCGAGCACCTTCTGGCCGTTCTCGCGCCGCGCCATCTCGCGGCCCCGGAACTGCACGGTCGCCTTGACCTTGTCGCCATGCGACAGAAATTTCTCGATGTTCTTCATCTTGAACTCGTAGTCGTGGTCGTCGATGTTGGGCCGAAACTTCACTTCCTTGACCTGGGTCGTCTTCTGCTTCTTCTTCGAGTCCTGCTGTTTCTTCTTCTGCTGGTAGATGAACTTCCCGAAGTTCATGATCCGGCAGACGGGCGGGACCGCGGTCGGCGCGATCTCCACGAGGTCGAGCCCCGCATCCCGGGCCTTCTGGAGGGCCTCGGGCATCGTCACCACGCCGACCGCCTCGCCTTCGGCGCCGATCAAGCGCACTTCCTTCCACCGGATCTGTTCGTTGACGCGAATACTCTTCTTATCGATCTTTCACCTCCGTCGTCAGTTCCTTGCTCTTTGCGGCGACCGCCCGCCCGGCGGCCGCGAGGAATCCGTCGATCGACATGGTACCGGCGTCCCCGCCGTGCCGCAGGCGCACCGCGACGGTGCCGGCCTCGGCCTCCTTCTCGCCCACCACGAGCATGCACGGCGACTTCATCAGCTCCGCGCGGCGGATCCGGGCCCCGAGCTTCTCGTTGCGGTCGTCGCACTCGACCCGCAGGCCGGCCGTGGAAAGCCGCGCCGCGAACTCGCGGGCCTTCCCGGCGAAGCGGTCCGAGACGGGAAGGACCACCGCCTGCACGGGGGAGATCCAGAAGGGGAAGTTCCCGCCGGTGTGCTCGATGAGGATCCCGAGGAAGCGCTCGAGCGAACCGAGGATCGCGCGGTGGAGCACGACCGGGCGGTGCTTTCCGCCGTCCTCGCCGATGTAGGTCAGATCGAAATTCTCGGGCTGCGAGAAGTCGCACTGGATCGTGCCGAGCTGCCAGGCGCGGCCGATGGCATCGCGGACGCGGAAGTCGATCTTGGGGCCGTAGAAGGCGCCGTCGCCGGGCGTCACGACATGCGGCCGTCCTGCCTTCGCGAGCGCGGCCGCGAGCGCGGCTTCCCCCCGGTCCCAGAGCGCGTCGGCGCCTATGCGCTTCTCGGGGCGCAGCCCGAGCGAGATCTCGACGTTGTCGAAGCCGAAGGCCCCATAGACCGCGTCGACGAACTCGAGAAAGGCGAGGATCTCGGCTTCGACGTTTTCGAGCGGCGTGAAGATGTGCGCGTCGTCCTGGGAAAAGGTGCGCACGCGTGTCAGGCCCGCCGTCACGCCGGAGAGCTCGTAGCGGTGGAGCCGCCCGAAATCGGCGAAGCGCACCGGCAGGTCCCGGTAGGACCAGAGGCGCGTCTGGTAGAGAAGGAAGTGCCCGGGGCAGTTCATGGGCTTGACCCCGAACTCCCTCTCCTCGATCTCTGTGAAGTACATGTTCTCTTTGTAGTTGGCGTAGTGGCCGGAGATCTTGAAGAGCTCGGCATCGAAGATCTGCGGCGTCACGACCTCTTCGTAGCCGCGACGGCGGTACTCGTCGCGCAGGTAGGCGAGCAGGCCGTTGTAGAGGACCGTGCCCTTCGGGTGAAAGAACGGCGACGCCGGCGCGAGCGGGTGGAACGAGAAGAGGTCGAGCTCCTTGCCGAGCTTGCGGTGGTCGCGGGCCTTCGCCTCCTCGATCCGCGCCAGGTGCTCGTCGAGCTCCTTCTGCGTCGGGAAGCAGGCGGCGTAGATCCGCTGCAACATCGGGTTTTTCTCGTCGCCCTTCCAGTAGGCGCCCGCCGTGTGC
>JANMPW010000415.1:0-4017 GCA_031370065.1 Acidobacteriota bacterium | reverse complement strand
GCGTTCAAATCCGCGGTCTAACTAGTATTAGGCCGCAGGGACGTGAGTGGGGGAATGGGTATCACTATTCGAATTCTGAGGGATTCCGTCGCGAATGGGCAGGTATATTCCATCGCCGGTGGGCAGGGATATTCGAATTCTCGGAGGGTGGATGTGACCCATGACGAGCGGCATGAGGTTCTGAGGACTCGAATCCGCTTCGCCGCGTCGGCCTGCTCAGCAGGAGCCTCCTCTTGAGGTTGAGCCTGACGGCCGTTTCGTATCTCATTCGCCACACCTCCAGCAACGGATCGAACGTGGCCGCCTTCGAGGTCCTGAGCCTCCGTTCCAGCTCCCATTCATCCGCTCCTACGCGAGCATAGACAAGGGTGTCGGGATGCAGAGCGCGGTTTGGCCTCGCGATTCGCTCTTCCGAGGCCACGATTTCGACGGTCGTGAAGCGCATGCCCTTCGACCGGTCGACGCGATGCCTGACGCACACGAGTCGGGCGCCCCAATCGCGCACGTGACGGCGCGTGCCGGGGTCGCCCGGGCGCAGGGTTTTCCGTACCTCGGTAGGCGGGAATTTCCGGTTCACGTGTTCCTGGCGACCTTCCTCACATCCGGTCCAGCGGGCTGGTGACGCCGAGGCCGCCCCGGTTGAGGACGTGGGTGTAAATCATCGTGGTGGCGAGGTCGCGGTGGCCGAGGAGCTCCTGGATGGTGCGGATGTCGGAGCCGCCCTCGAGGAGGTGGGTGGCGAAGGAGTGCCGCAGCGTGTGGCAGGTGGCGTGCTTCTCGAGGCCGGCTTCGCGCACGGCGCGTTGGACGGCGCGCTGGATGAACGTCTCGCCGAGGTGGTGGCGGCGCTCCTGCCTTTCGGGCGCACGGGGGTCGAGGCTGCGTTCGCGCGCCGGGAAGACCCACTGCCAGCCCCACCATTTCGCCGCCGAGGGATATTTGCGAGCGAGGGCGTCGGGCAGGTAGACCGCGCCGAAGCCCTCCCCGAGGTCCTCCTCGTGGAGGGCCCGGACGGCCGCGAGGTGGCGCTGGAGAGGGTGCCGCAGGGCGATCGGAAGCATCGTGAGGCGGTCTTTCGCGCCCTTGCCGTCGCGCACGAGGATCTGGTTCCCGGCGAAGTCGACGTCCTTCACGCGCAGGCGCAGGCCCTCGAGCAGGCGCAGGCCCGTGCCGTAGAGAAGCGTCGCAACGAGGCGCGGCCCGCCCTCGAGCCGCGCGAGGACGGCGGCGATCTCGCCCCGGGTGAGGACGACGGGCAGGCGCTCGGGGCGCCTGGCGCGCACGACGTCGCCGAGCGACTCGACGGGCCTCCCGAGGACTTCGCGGTAGAGGAAGAGCAGCGCGCTCAATGCCTGGGTCTGCGTGGACGAGGCGACGCGGCCGCGGGTCGCGAGGTCGGACACGAAGGCGTTGATCTCGGCCTCGCCCATCTCTTCGGGATTCCGCTGGCCGTGGAAGAGGACGAATCGCCTGATCCAGCCGGTGTACGCCTCTTCGGTGCGGAGGCTGTAGTGGCGCACGCGGACCGCCGCCCGCACGCGATCGAGCAGCGAAGGCATGCGATCTCCTTCCTGCCGAAAGGTAGGCCCGCGTCTAGCGCAAGTCAAGCGTAAGTGTGAGCCTGGAATGAGCCGCCATTCATTTTTCCGATGACGGGCCCCGGGAGGCGTGCTAGTTTTCACGGCTGCCATGCATCACATCGTGTGTTTCGCGTACGTTCCCGACACCGAGACGAAAATCAGGGTCGCCGCCGACGGCGTTTCGATCGACGAGTCCGACGTGAAATGGATCGTCTCGCCCTACGACGAGTTCGCCCTCGAGGAGGCCCTCCGGACGAAGGAAGCCACGGGCGGCACGGTCACGGCGATCACCTTCGGCCCGGCACGCGCCGACACGGGTCTCCGCGAGTGCCTCGCACGCGGCGCGGACGAGGCGGTGCGCGTCGCGTCCGACGGCCTCTCCGAGGTGGACTCCCTCGGCGTCGCGCGCCTGCTCGCGGGCGTCATCAAGGGGCTGCCGCACGACGTCGTCTGGATGGGGAACAAGGGCGTCGGCACCGACACCCAGGTGCTCGTGCCCATGCTGGCCGAGCTCCTCGACCTGCCGCACGTGAACCTCGTGACGAAGCTCGAATGGAAGGACGGTGTGGTCCTGGCCCATCGCGAAATCGAGGGCGCCGTGGAGATCGTCGAGATGTCGCTGCCCGGCGTCATCGGAGCCACGAAGGGCCTGAACGAGCCGCGCTACGCGTCGCTGAAGGGGATCATGGCGGCCAAGAAGAAGGTGATCGCCGTGAAGACGCCCGCCGACGCTGGCGTCGACGCCGCGGCGATTTCGGGGGCGGCCGCGCACGTGCGCTGGACGAGGCTCGAGTTGCCGCCCGCGCGGCAGGCCGTGAATCTCATCCCCGGCGACGATCCGGCGAAGGCCGCGACGGAGCTGCTGCGGCTGTTGCGAGAAGAAGCAAAGGTTCTGTAGAAAGAAAAGAAAGAGGATTTCTTTGAAAGTGAATGCGGGTCAAAGCAAATCCGCCCTCTTCACCTTCTAGGAAAATCTCTCTTCGGAGTTCACATGAGCAACGTCCTCGTATTCATCGAGCAGCGCGACGGAAAGATCCGCAAGTCTTCACTCGAAGCGCTCACTCTCGGCCGCACCCTTGCCAGCAAGACCGGGGGCGCGCTGGGGGCTGTCGTGGCGGGTTCCGGGATCGGGGGCCTCGCCGCCGAGCTCGCCGGGTACGGCGCCGCGAAGGTGTTCGTGGCCGACAGGCCCGAGCTCGCGCTCTTCTCGTCGGAGGGCTACACCGCCGCCCTCGACGCCGCGGCCACGGCGTTCAAGCCGTCGATCGTCCTCGCCTCGGCCACGGTCATGGGCCGCGACGTGGCGCCGCGGTTCGCGGCGCGCCGCGGGGTGTCGGTGCTGTCGGACGTGATGTCTCTCGAAGTCGCGAACGGCCGCATCACGGGCGAGCGCCCGGTGTACTCGGGCAAGGCGCGCGTCGCGGTCACGGCCGCGGCGGCCGCCGAGATACAGGTCGCAACGCCGCGCCCGAACGTGTTTCCGGCCTCGAAGGCCGAGGCTCCCGGCGCGGGCGAGGTCGTGAACCTCGACCTAGGGGCGCTGAAGATCCGGGCGAAGGTCGTGAAGGTGCAGGCGGCGGAGGCGGGCGAGATCGACGTGGCCGAGGCCGACAAGATCGTGACGGGCGGGCGCGGCATCAAGGGGCCCGAGAGCTGGCCCGTGCTGCGCGCGCTATGCACCGAGCTGGGCGCCGCGCTGGGCGCGTCGCGCGCGGCGGTGGACGCCGGCTGGATCGGCCACGAGCACCAGGTGGGGCAGACGGGAAAGGTCGTGTCGCCGTCCCTCTACATCGCGTGCGGCGTGTCCGGCGCCATCCAGCACCTCGCGGGCATGGGCTCGTCGAAGGTCATCGTCGCCATCAACAAGGATCCCGAGGCGCCGATCTTCAAGGTCGCGACGTACGGGATCGTGGGCGACCTCTTCCAGATCGTGCCCGCGATGACGGAAGCCGCGAAGAAGCTGAAGGCCTAGGCTTTACCTCTATTGCACCGTCGCCCGGAACTCGGAGTAGGACGAACCGCAGCCGTTCGTATAGAAGATCCGGACGATGTCGGTGCCGCGGAACGGGCCGGGGAAGTAGGCGAATGTGCCCGGCGGGTCCGCGAACGAGACCTGGCCGCCGCTCTGACTCTGCAGGAGGAGGTAAGCCAGGAGCGTGGGGACCGGGACGCCCGTCGCCGTGAAGAAGACGTAGCCCGAGCTCGCCGCCACGGTGACGTTGTTGGGCGTCAGCACCGGGACGTATGCCCGCGGGTCGATCGGAACGGTGATCGACTGCTGGATCGGCTCCCCCCCGAGGAGCGGGAAGGCATTCAGCGTGAACGTGGTGTCGCTGGTGATCGTCCAGCCGACCGAGCCGCTCTGCGCGAGGCCGAAGGGCGCGACGACGGGGTTGATCGTGACCGTACCCGCGTTCAGGGTCTGCCATTGGAGGAC
>JANMPW010000362.1:0-1648 GCA_031370065.1 Acidobacteriota bacterium | reverse complement strand
GAAGCTCGACGGCGACACTCCACAATCCACAAGATCGCCATAAAGAGTCCCAGATACGAGAACGCCGACGCGATCAGGGCGGCCCAGGCTGCCCTGATGTCGCTCGCTGGACTCGTCGGGCCACCGAGTTGACCCAGGAAGAAAAACGCGCAAGCCAGCAGTGCCGAATATGGGCGGAGCTCGTGAGCGAAAGTAAACAGATAGGCGGAGCCGGGAATGACAAGGAAAGCGATCCCTCGCGAGCTCCAACCAAACAGGCGCTCAGAAGCTTGAAGACCAAAAAGTGCGGCGAGTCCCGCGAACATCACCGGAAGAACACGGAGGTCTTCATGGGACAGTCCGGTCAGGGAGAGAACCTTCACCAGCGCGTAGAACAAGGGCGGCGTGAACCCGTCGAGATTCGCCTGGTGGGCCAGGTCTGTCCACGGTTGGGCGGACACCCAGAGAGTGAAGAGTTCGTCGTACCCAAGACTCTGATCCGCCCGCGTCGCGAACGCAACGAGGACCAGAGCGAGACCACCAAGGACGGAAAGAAGGCGGGCGCTCACAATCGCCGATTTGGTCAATTCGAGGCTTGTCGCTTGTCGCGTCTCCGCATCACCACCAGATGGTCATGGTGCGCCTGGTCAGGATACCCGTAGCGAAACTTAAGCTCCCGCTCCGGCTGCGAAGCAAAGAGAGCAAGCATGTCTCTGGCTCCCGCGGCGGGGGCTTGCAGAAAGGGCCCGGTGTAGCGGCCGTAGGCCAGGACTTCGAAGCCCGCGCTTATGGCAAGGCGGGGTGGAATTCCCGTTGAATCGGAGAGCATGAACTCCATGTTCGCGAGCAGATAGTTACAGATGCCAGAGAAGTCCTGACTCCAGAGCAGGTAGCTCGCCGCCTTGGTCATGGCGATGATGCGGCCTTTCGACTGAAGGTGCTTGAGCACAGCGGCATCTTTCCGGAGGCCCGCGTTGGAAAGGTCCGCCGCGATGTGCCGATGGATTCGCAGCGGAGCCTGTGGATCTCCCGCCTTGCGGAACGTGATCTCGGAGTTGGAAAAAGCATCCGAAAAACTCGGCGCCTTCCACACCGGGTTGAGTTTCGCGGCCACCGATTTCTTGCGAGCCTCCACCTCCTCCGTCGATATCCCCTGAATCGCGCCGTCCGCGGTCAAATCAAAAAAGCGGAGTCTGACCGGCTCCTGATCGTGAACGGCTAGCCCCACCAGAAAGAAAGCCAGCTGACCTGGGATGCCGCCCTTCTCAAGCTGGATCATGTTCTCGCTGGTCGACTCAGTCCAGATGAGCAGGCCGCTCACCCTCTGACGAACCTGGGCGAGATCCTGCTCCAGGTCCTTCGCGGAGATGCCGTCGATCGCTCTTGGATCGCCGGCGTGCTCCAGGGACAACGTGGTCACTTCCTTCAGATGGGGATACGTCGTGAGCGCGGAGAGCAAGTCTCCTCCACCAAATGGATAAACCACGCGGTCGGGCAGGCCTTTCGGCTGAAGGGACACCAGAAACGGTTGAGCCTCGGGGACGTACTTCGTCTTGTACTTTGTGATCGCGGGTTGAAACGCCTCGCAATGCCCGGAGACCACGGCCTCGAGGCCTTTCGGAATGGGCTCCTGACCGGCACAGGCCACAATGCGGAACAACAGGCGTAT
>JANMPW010000291.1:0-2971 GCA_031370065.1 Acidobacteriota bacterium | reverse complement strand
TCCGCGAGGCGACGACGCTGCTCGTCGAGATGAACCACGACGAGGACATGCTGCGCGACGGCCCTTACACCTGGCCCCTGAAGAAGCGCATCTCGGGCGGTCTCGGACACCTCTCGAACACGCAGTCGGCCGGGGCGATATTTCGCGCGGCGGGGCCGAGGCTCCGGCGCATCGTTGCGACGCATCTCTCGCGCACCAACAACACCCCGGAGATCGTGCGCGCCGTCCTCGTCCGCGCCATCGAGCGCTCCGGCTGGAAGGTTCCCTTCGAAATCGCAGACCAGATCCAAGGCGTGGAGGCATTCGACGCATGAAAGTGGAAGTCCAAGTCTACCCCCGCGAGGGCGTCCTCGACCCGCAGGGCAAGGCGATCGCCGCGGCGCTCCGGCGCCTCGGGTACGGGGGAGTGCAGGACGTGCGCGCCGGGAAGGTCTTTTTCATCGAGGTCGCCGGCAGCGACGCGAACGCGGTCGAGGCCGACGCGAGGAAGATGGCCGAGGAGCTGCTCGCGAACACCGTCATCGAGGCTTTCGAAGTCCGGGTGATGGCCTGAAATGAAGTTCGGGATCGTGGTCTTCCCGGGCTCCAATTGCGACGAGGACTGCTACCACGTCGCAAAGGACCTCCTCGGCTGCGAGGCCGACTATATCTGGCACCACGACCGGGATTTGAAGGGCGCCGACGCCCTGATCCTGCCCGGCGGCTTCGCCTACGGCGACTACCGGCGCGCGGGCACGCTCGCGCGCTTCTCGCCCGTCATGGAGAGCGTGGCGGAGTTTGCGGGCAAGGGCGGAGCGGTCCTCGGGATCTGCAACGGATTCCAGGTGCTCCTCGAGGCGGGCCTGCTGCCCGGCGCGATGCAGATCAACCGCGGCCTGCGCTACGTCTGCCGCGACGTGCACATGAAAGTCGAGAACGACGCGACGCCGTTCACGGCGCTGTATCCAAAGGGCAGCGTCGTCAAGATGCCGATCGGCCACATGGAAGGCAACTACACGGCGCCGCCCGAGACGCTGGCGCAGCTGACGCGCGAGGGGCGTGTCGTGTTCCGCTACTGCGACGCGGAGGGCCGCGTCGTGGACTCGGCCAACCCAAACGGCGCGACCGACGGCATCGCCGGCATCTGCAACCGCGAGGGCAATGTCGTCGGCCTCATGCCGCACCCGGACCGCTGCTCGGAGGCGCTGCTGGGAAACGACCAGGGGATCCGAATGTTCGAGTCCGCCGTCGCGGCGCTCTCGGCGGCGGGATGAACCTTCCGGGCGGCTAGCGCTTCTTCGGGTCGGAGAGCCTGCCCGTCAAGAACGCGACGTCCGCGGCGTCCGACGGCCGAGGCGTCTGTTTCGTCCGGATGAGAGTCCGGGCGCTGACGACGGGAATCCGAACGCCTTCGAGTTCGAAAGTCTCGTGGTCCTCGAGCGCTTCGCCGTAGGTCATGCCGCATGCCCGGCCGAGCAGGTCGACGACGATCTCATCGGCGATGCGGACGACGGAATACCTTCGCACGTCATCGTCGGCCATCTCGGCGGCGGCGTTGTCGGCGAGGATTCCCAGGCCCTTCTTCGTCCGAGCGATGTTCTCGGGCGAATCTTCGACGAGCAGATCGATGTCCTTCGTGGGCCGCTCGAGCCCATGGGCGTTCATTGCGAAGCCCCCGATGACGAGGTACCTGGCACCCTCCGCGTTTAGGGAACGGCAGATCCGGGCGAGGTCTTCCGGCCGTGGTGCGCGTGCGTGCGAGCGATCATCTGCATCATCCACTGGTGCGCCTCTTCGAAAGTGGCGAATCGGTACAGTCCCCGCGGAACCAGCTTGGAGGTGCCGCGAAGGCTCTCGCTCGTGACCGTGAGCTGGCGTACGTCTTCCCAGCGGAAACCGTCCGTGCGGCGCCTGCCGACGACCTTCATCGTGAATCCATCCCGCTGTGACTCCGGTTGCGCGCCCACGTTGCGATGATACGCCCGCGGAAGGCCCGCTGGCTCCGTTTTCGGTATGCTCCTGAGCGCATGAGCGTGATCACGCCGGACCTCGTCGCCGAGCACAACCTCTCCACGGACGAATACGCGCGCATCCTCGAGATCCTCGGGCGCGAGCCGAACCTCGTCGAGCTCGGCATCTTCTCGGCGATGTGGAGCGAGCACTGCTCGTACAAGTCCTCGCGCGTGCACCTGAAGAAGTTTCCGACGACTGGGCCACGCGTCATCCAGGGCCCGGGCGAGAACGCCGGCGTCGTGGACATCGGCGACGGCCTGGCGGTCTGCTTCAAAATGGAGTCGCACAACCACCCGTCCTTCATCGAGCCGTACCAGGGCGCGGCGACCGGGGTGGGCGGCATCCTGCGCGACGTCTTCACGATGGGTGCGCGGCCGATGGCGTCGTTGAACTCACTGCGCTTCGGGCGGCTCGACGCGCCGCGGATGAAGCACCTCGTGGACGGCGTCGTGCGCGGAATCGCGGGCTACGGCAACTGCATCGGCATCCCGACGCTCGGCGGCGAGACGTCGTTTCACGAGGGCTACGACGGCAACATCCTCGTCAACGTGATGAACCTCGGGATCGTCAGGAGCGACCGCATTTTCCTCGGTCGGGCCGAGGGCGCGGGGAACCCGGTCGTCTACATCGGCTCGAAGACGGGCCGCGACGGCATCCACGGCGCCACGATGGCCTCCGAAGAGTTTGCCGCCGACGAGGCGAAGCAGAAGCGGCCGACGGTCCAGGTGGGCGACCCGTTCACCGAAAAACTCCTGATGGAAGCCTGCCTCGAGCTCTTCCAGACCGACGCCGTCATCGGAATCCAGGACATGGGCGCCGCGGGACTGACGTCCTCGACGTTCGAGATGGCGGGCCGCGCGGGCAGTGGCGTCGAGCTCGACCTGTCGAAGGTGCCGGCGCGCGAGACCGGGATGACGCCCTACGAGATCATGCTCTCGGAGTCGCAGGAGCGCATGCTCCTCGTCGCGCGGCGCGACCG
>JANMPW010000226.1:0-3435 GCA_031370065.1 Acidobacteriota bacterium | reverse complement strand
CCTTGCCGTCGCCGCCGCCCTGCGGCTCTTCGCGGCCCTGCGCGGCAGGAATCCGGGCGGCCCCTTCTGCGCCGTACCCGATGCTGTCCTCTGGATGGCGGCCGTCTTCGGTGCGCGCCTCCTGCTCGCCGCCGGCTACGTCGGCCCGTACGATGCGTTCTTTCTTCCGCTGCCCGTCGTCGTGGCAGCGGCTGGACTCTTCGGCGCGGCGGACCGCGCGGCACCCGCGCTCGGAAACGCACTGCCCCGCCTCGCGGCTGCGGCACTGTCGGTTTTCCTGGTGTTTCGCCTCGTCGCGATGGGCGACTTGTACCGCGCAACGCCGTGGAGCCCGGTCGCGACGCCCGCCGGGAGCCTCCGCCTGCCGGGGCCCGTCGCCGACGCCACGGCGGGGGCGCTGGCCGAACTCGCCCGTCTGCACGCGGGCACGACGCTCGCGGGATTTCCGGAGGCCGGGTTCTTCAACTATGTCCTCGGACTCCGGAATCCGTTCTGGCTCGAACAGTTCTTTCCCGGGCACCTCGATCCGGCGGGCCAAGCGCGGGCCGTTGCCGTGCTCGACGCCGACCCGCCCGACGCGCTGCTTTGCGCCAACGTGCTCGCAATCGGCGAGGGCGCGCGCGCGTTCGGCCAGGACTACCTCGGCCGGCTCGCCGCGGCCGCCCGTTCGCGCTATCGCGCCACGGCGGCCTTCGGACCGGGGGCCCGGCCGGGCGCGCGCATCGGCGACCCCCAATTCTTCGTGGAGATCTCGATCCCGCTTTCGCCGCACAGGAAGACCGGTCCATGAGGCTCGATCTCGCCGTCGCGCAGAAATTCGGCCTCTCGCGGCGCGCCGCCCGCGAAGCGGTGCGCTCGGGGCGTGTGGACGTCGCCGGCAAGCCCTGCGACGAGCCGGGACAGGATGTGAAGCCGGACGCGGACCTTGGCTTCCACGCCGACCGGCCCCTGCGGCGCCACGTGAAAACGCGCCTCGTCGTGCTGTACGAAGACGAAGATGTCCTGATCGTCGACAAGCCGGCCGGGCTCCTCACGGTTCCGACCGAGGCCCGCGAGAAAGACACGCTCTGGAGCCGCGCCCTGCACTACCTCCAGCACCGTTACGGCGGCCGGCCCCACGCCGGGATCGTCCACCGCCTCGACAAGGATACGTCCGGGGCGCTCGTCTTCGCGCGCAACCGCGCTGCGCACCACGAGCTCCAGGACCGTTTTCGCACGCACGCGATCGACCGGGAGTACGTGGCGCTCGTCGAGGGCGCTCCTGCCGACAGCGGCACGTTCGACGCGGACCTCGTGCGCGAACCGGGGCTGCGTCGATCCGTCGCCCGCCCGGGACAGGAGGGACGTCGCGCCGTCACCCGCTACAAGACCGTCGAGCGCCTCGGGGACGCCGCCCTTGTCTCGATCCGCCCCGAGACCGGGCGCACACATCAGATCCGGGTGCACTTCTCGGCCGCGGGTCACCCGATCCTCGGCGATCGGGTCTACGCAAGGCCGGGCATCGGCGCGCGGTCCGCCCCCCGCCAGATGCTCCACGCCCGCCGGCTCGGTTTCCCCCACCCGCGGACGGGCGAGAACGTCAGCGCCGAATCGCCCCTGCCCGACGACTTCGAAAAGGTACTCTCGCTTCTTCGGACCAAAAAAAAGCGGCCCGGCAAAGCCGGGCCGCACCTGGATCGCTGAAACCTGACAGCTCGTTAGGCGAGAACGACGACCACCACGCGGCGGTTCTTCGAACGGCCTTCCCTGGTCTTGTTGGACTCGACCGGCTCCGCCTTCCCATAGGAGATCGTGGACATCCGGTTCAGCGCGACGCCCTGCTTGTTCAGGTAACGGCGCACCGCTTCGGCCCGGGACTCGCCCAGCTTGAGGTTGAGAGAATCCGATCCCGTGGCATCCGTGTGGCCCTGGATCTCCAGGTACACGTTCTTGTTCTCGCCCTTCAACCTCTCGGCGAAGGCGTCGAGGGCCTCCTTCGCTTCCTTCGAGAGCTCGTGCTGATTGACCGGGAACTTCGCCGCGTCATCCGAGAGCACCAACGAGTAGACGAACTTGCCTTCGGCCAGTTTGCCCGCCTGCTGCGCACGCTCGAGGGCCTGGCGCGTCGCGTTGTCGAGCTCGGTCAGCTTCGCGTCGTGCTGCTTGACCCTGGTCTGCGCCGCCTCGACCTGAGACTCGACATCGTTGATCCGCTTCTCGGTGACCGCGCTGCTTTTGGAGACCTCCTCGCCGACGTACTTCTTGGATGCGCACGCCGTGAGCCCGAAGGTCCCCAAAAGAAGCGCCCCACCCGACAAAATGAAAGAAACCCTGCGACCGTTGTGCATCTGCACCTCCTGCAAAAAAGGTTTACGAACCGCCCGGGGCCGTGCCCCGGTAACCTCGCCGAGTCCGGACGACCCAGGAACCGGGTTTGCCTACGGACACGAACACGATCCTGTATTTTATATCCCCTTTGCCCGACGGGGCAAACCCCAAAAGGTACTGCTGGCGAACCTCGCGGGAGATGGCGGCGGCCAGGGGGCGCAGGTCCTCGTCCCCGGAAACCAGGTGCATCCTGCCTCCGCTCGAGCCTGCCAGCATCTCCAGGGTGTCCACCGAGAGCTCCCGCCGGCTCTTTTCGGTCATGGCGTCGAAGGCGCGGTTTTTCATGCCGACGGTGTACACAGGCACTGAAACGTGCTGCAAGATCTCTGCCATCTGGTTCGCGGAGAGCTGGCTCGCGTTGTCCACCCCATCGGTGAAGAGCAGGATGGCCCGCTTGTTGTTGCGGCCCTTCATCATCTTCTCCGGGGTGGCGGCGACGGCGTCGAAGAGAGCGGTCTGACCCGAAGCCTCGAGGTCCCAGAGCGCCCGGACCAGCTTGCCGGGGTCCGCGGAGAAATCCGAAACGAGCCGCACGTCGCCCTCGGAGAAGGCAAATAGCGCGAAGTCGTCTCCGGGATGGCCCGTCCGAACGATGTTCCGGATGGCGTTCTTGGCGTTCTCGAGCTTGTTGCCGACGCCCATGCTTCCCGAAGTGTCGAGGAGGAAGGCGAAGGACACCGGGGCGCTTTCGTCCCGGTCGAACGTATCCACATCGACGCGCGTCTCTCCGACCCGCAGTACGAAGTCCTCCTTGCGCAGGCCGTCCGCGTACTTGCCGTTCTTGTCCATCACGAGGACAGGCAGCATCACGTACTCGGCGCCCGCGCTCTCGGAGAAGGTCGGAGGCTCCTCCGGCTTCTGGGCCCCGGCGATCGCCGCCGAGAGCAGGAGCGGGAAGAGGAGGAAGCGCTTCACCGACAGATTATAGGCCTCTTGGCTCCAGCTTACTCCCATATAGACTGTCCTCCCTTGACGACGCCCACCCGGTCGATCGTTCTCGTGCGGCCCCGCAACGCTTCTAACCTCGGCTCAGTGGCGCGGGTCGCCAAGAACTTCGGCGTCCATGGT
>JANMPW010000215.1:0-3571 GCA_031370065.1 Acidobacteriota bacterium | reverse complement strand
CCAGATCGTTGCCGCCGTGGGCGTCGGACATGCCGGCGAGCAGGAGCGCGATCCGTTCGTAGTTCTTCTCGCGCGCTTTGAAGGTCGTCCGTACGGTCGGGACGATCATCACCTTCCGGTTTTCGGGGGGAAAGGGCGGCGGCAGCGAGATCCATGAGGTCCTGTCCTTCTCGAGGCCGAGGACCCTCTCGATCGCTTCGGGCGGCGTCAGCGTGGCCGAGAGCAGGATCGTCGAGTGAGCACTGCGGAAGACGGGCGCGAGCGCCCGCGCGGGGTCGAGGCAGACGAGGCCGAGCCGGATCCCGTTCGTGCGCCGCTCGACCACGCTCGTGAAGTCGGGCCCGAGCATCGCGAGCACCGCCGTGAAGCGCTGCAGCGTGAAGTGGAAATCCATGACGGGATCGTCCACGAGGGCAAGCCGCGTCTCCCGCTTCCAGGCGAGGTAGCGCATGAGCTTGGCTTCCCAGTCGACGCGCAGATCCAGGATCCGTTCGGTGGGCGGCACGATCTCAGCGATCGCTTCTCCCTCGGGGAGGTCCTCGGCGGCCGAGGCGAGGATCTCCATGAGCTCCTCGATCGAGATCGCGATGTCCGCGAAGAGATCGCCCGGCTGGAGGGCCAGCCGGTTGCGCAGCGCCGCAAGGTCCTCTTCGAGGATCTCGGGCGAGAAGATCTGGCGCGCGCGGTCGGGAAGGTTGTGGGCTTCGTCGATGAGAAGGATCGCTTCCCGCAGGTCTTCGCCCGTGAGGTGCCGCAGCGCGGCGGCCGGCTCGAAGACGTAGTTGTAGTCGGCGACGATGGCGTCGGCGCGAGAGGCGACCTCGAGCTGCACCTCGAAGGGGCAGACTTCCTCGCGCCGGGCCTCCTCGAAGACGGTGTCCGGGTCGAGATGGGCGTAGCTGTCCCGGAGACGGCCGAGCAGGTTCGAGCGTTCCATCTTCTCGGGGTAGTCCTTGGCGAAGCGGCAGAATTCCTCGTGACAGAGGATCTTGTCGTTCGCGCACATCCGCTCCTTGGCGCGGACCTGGACCGTCTGGAACGCCCGCTCGTTCATCGCGACGAGCGAGGAGACGGCCATCTTCTGCTGCAGCGTCTTCGAGGTCAGAAAGACGATCTGGCGTCCGGACGCGAGCCCCTCCGCCAGCGCCGGATAGATCGCGGCCGCTGTCTTGCCGGAGCCCGTCGGGGCCTCGGCAATCAGGTTCTCGCCGGAAGCCACGGCGTTACGGATCGCCTCGATGAGCTTTTCCTGGATGGGGCGCGGGGCCGTGTGCGGGAAAGGGAGCCGCTCTGCGGCCGCGGCCTTGCGCTGGCGCACGATCTTCGAGGCCCGCCAGATCGCGAGCGCACGCGCGAGGCGGCGCTCGACCTCGCGCTCGATGTCGTCGTCGAACGGCACGTCGAGCGAGAGCTCCTCGCCGGTCTCGATGTCCACGTAGACGAGCGCCCCGTTCACGCTGCCGTGGCCGAGGCGGCGCCACAGGTAGCAGTACCCGAGCAGCTGCCTGCGGTCGCGCTCGAAGGCGTATCCCGTTGGGCGGACCCCGTCGACGGAGAGGTTCGTAGACTTGAGCTCCTCGATGAGCCACTGCCCGGGAGAGCGCTCGATGCAGCCGTCGAGCCGGCCGGTCAGTACGGCCGTCCAGTCCTCGACGGGCAGGCGCGCCTCGAGGTGAACCTCGGCCCGGTAGGTCGGATGCGCGTTGCGTCTCTCGTTGAGGACACGGCTATGAATCTGCGCGCCGAGGCCGAGCCTGCGCCAACCGTCTCCGCGATCGAAACCCACCCGGCGGAAGCCCTGGTCCTCCGCAAGTTCGCGCACGGAGATCTCGAAGACGCGGTTGATTTCGTCGAATCGCACGAAGCGTCGATTATAATTTGAGGGTGAGTGGATCGGGGCGGAATCGGAGCCGGACCGCGGCGATCGTCGCGGTGCTTGCTCTGCTCTTCGCGCCGCCGGCGCAGGCTTCGAAGCCGCGCAAGGCGTTTTCCGCCGTCCCGCAGACCCTGCGGCAGGCGCTCGACCAGATTGGGCGCCATGCCCCGACCCGGTCCGCCGGCGTCTCCGTCGCGATCTCCGACCTCGAGACGGGCGAGACCGCCTACACCCGCAACCCGGACCAGCCAGAGACGATCGCCTCGGTCACGAAGATGATCTCTTCGGCCGCAGCGCTGCATTACCTCGGGCCGACCTACAAGTTCCGTACGACCTTCTGGCGCCGGGGCGACGTTCGCGAGGGCAACCTCATGGGGTCGATCCTCGTCGTCGGCGGGGGGGACCCCAACATTTCGGGGCGTTTTTACGAGAACGACTCCTTCGCCGTATTCGATCGGTGGGCGCAGGGCCTCAGGCAGGCCGGGATCGTGCGCGTTTCGGGTGACCTGATCCTGAACGCGAGCGCGTTCGATCGAATTTACCGCCACCCCGACTGGCCTCCGGACAGGGACACGCGCTGGTACCAGGCGCCCATCTCGGCGCTCTCGTACAATGACAACGTCGTGATCGTGTCCGTGGGCCGCGGCGCGCTTCCCGGCGCTCCGGCGATCGTCTCGATCGATCCGGACACCGACGTCGTCCAGACGGTGGCGCGAGCGCGCACGGTCGGCAAGACCGGGAAAGTCCGCATCGCCGTGGCGCGCCCCGGAGGATCCGACCAGGTCTACGTCGACGGAACGGTACCGGCCCGCTACTTCCGCTACTCCGTGCCGCTCGCGATCGACGATCCGCCGAAGTTCTTCGGAGCTGCGCTGAAGAGCCGACTGCGCGCGGCGGGGATCGAGCTCGCGGGCACCGTCGTCGAGCGCGACGTCGAGCCCGACAACGGTTGGTTGCTCATCGCCAGGACCGAGTCGGACCTGATTCCGACGATGTCGGTGTCCAACAAGCACAGCCAGAGCTTTTACGCCGAGCAGATCTTCAAGACACTGGCGCTCGAGAAGACCGGCAAGGGCACGTGGGAAGGCGCCCTGGCGCTGTCGAGGCAGTTTCTCGCCTCGATGGGCCTGGACCCGGCCCGCTTCGACATCCATGACGGGTCGGGCCTGTCGGCCGCGAATCGGGTGACCGCCGGCGACATGGTGAAGTTTCTCAGGGCCATGAGGCTCCACCCGCAGTGGGCCGTCTGGCGGTCCACCCTGGCCGTCTCAGGGGACAGCGAGGGGTCGCTCCGGAGCCGTCTTATGGACTCCTTCGCAAAGGGGCAGGTCCAGGCCAAGACGGGCACCCTGAATGGCGTCTCGACCCTGGCGGGGTACGCCCGGGCCGGTTCGGGCAAGACCTACGCGTTCGCCATCCTGCTTAATGGCTCCGGGGTCAGCGAGTCCCGCGGCCATGCCTACCAGGATCGCCTCGTCCGGACCCTGATCCAGAGGGGGTAGGGCCGGGCATGGACCCCGGAAACCGTGGGTCACATGAGGGTGCCAAAAATACTTGACACCCTCGGCCTGAGCCTGTGATGAAATAACCCTGTTTCGCTTTTGGGCCGCGGTGTCGGCCCGCTTGATAGGTGGGAATCCATGAAGTCACGGTCGGTGTACGGGGCGAAGCCTGCCCATTCGGGCTGCTTTTGCA
>JANMPW010000191.1:0-7934 GCA_031370065.1 Acidobacteriota bacterium | reverse complement strand
ACCGCGCGGTACTCGCCCGGGTGGAGCGTTTCGAGGTAACGCAGGCCGTCGAGCGACGGGCCCGAATACGGCGCGAAGTGCCGGCTGACGGCGGCGCGGCCCGCCGTCACCGTCGTGAAAAGACCGGCGGCCACCAGCGCGACCACCAACGCGCGGGCGGGCAGGATCCAGCGATCGATCGCCCCGTGCCGCTCGCGCGCCCGGAAGACGAGGACCGCGGTCGCGATCGCAAAGAGCAGCCAGGCCTCGAGGTAGAGCTTGAAGAACGTGTTCATCCGGTCGTAGATGTAGAAACGCTGGCAGAAGAGCACGAGGAAGAACGCGGTCGCGAGAAAGCCGAGGGCGAGCCGGTCGTCGGGCGTCTCGGAAAGCGCGAAGAACGCGGCGAGGAAGAGCAGCACGCCGCAGGCGAGGAACCAGTCGGGCCGGCGCAGGGCGAGCCACGCGAGCGCTCCCGAAGCGGCGGCCACGAGGACCCACCGCAGCAGGCGCGGGCCGCGGCCTTGCGCCAGGCGCGCCGAAGCGGCGGCGACCCACCAGGCGAGGGCGAGGAAGAAGAAGAGGCCGAACACGGTCAATTGATCCAGGCCCGAAGCGGATGGTTCGAGATTTTTTCCGATGCCCGGGGCGCCGCCGACGCGGACCCACAACGGCCTCGCGAATGCGAAGCCTGCGCCGGCCGTGACGGCGAGCGCGATCGCGGCCCGCCCGGGGCCCGCGGGCGAGAAGCGCTTGGGGCAGATCGCGGACGTCAGCGCAACGAGGACGAGCAGGCCGGACAGCAGCGGAACGTCCCACGCATTCGTCAGCGCTTGCGCGGCGCCGAGGAAGCCGAGCAGCGCGGCCCCGACCAGGCGGCCACGCCACGACGCGACGGGATCGCCATGCAGGCGGACCAGGTGGAGCGCCGCGGCGGCGAAGAGCAGGAAGATCGGGATCGCCAGCACGTGCGCGTGCAGATCGGCAAACGCCAGGCTCCAGAACGGGTATTCGTTGATCGTGTCCTTGATGACGCGCGAGGTTGCCCAGAAGTAGTCCCAGTCGAGCGCGCGCTTCTGGACCAGCCAGTCGCGCAGCCCGGACAGGTTGCCGACGAAAAGCGTCAGCGCGGCGCCGGCGATCCCGGCCCGCAGCCGTCCTGCCCAGTTGCGCGCCAGGGAGAAGGCGCCCTGAAGGATCGTCCCGCCGAGCATGCCGAAGGCGAGGTTGAAGGTCAGGCGCGTAGACAGGTTGGTCAGGAGCGTCAGGAACACGACCATCTCCGATCCGAACGTGTAGTAGCCGAGCGGCGCGCCCGCGAGCCAGGGGTCCGAGGCGGGCAGCGAGCGGGTGCGGACGAGGATGTTCAGGATCGAGAAGTCCATCGGCTTCTCGCCCCAGTAGATCTCGGGGTTCAGCGCCCGCAGCCCGAGAAAGAGCAGGAATCCCGAGGCGAAGACGATCTCGCTCTGTAGCAGCGCGCGCCTGAGCTCGCGCAGAAAGCGCGTGAAGTCGTGCCGCTCGCGCAGCGCGAGGACCGCCGAAACGAGCGCAAGGCCGGCCAGGCAGGCGAGGGCGGCCGCGCGGCCGTTCGTCATCACGCGGAACGTGAGGCCGACCGTCATCGCGTAGGTCGCGAACACGAGGCCGGAGAGCCGCGCGAACCCGAAGCCGCGGTCCTGGAGGCGCGGGAAGAGCGTCCACGCGAGCGGCAGGGCGGCGGCGCCCACGAGGAGCAGGGCGAGGTACCAGGCGATGGCCGCTCCGAGAGAGCTCGCGCCGGCTTCGCTCGGCTCGACCGAGGGCGCGCGCTCGACCTCGGGGCGGTGGTCGGGGCGCAAGGGCGCGTTGACGTGGCGCAGCGCCCGGGGCCAGCGCTCCCAGTCGTTGATCGTGGGCGGTGTCTTCGGCATCGCACCGAGCAGCAGGCGCCGCGCGCCGGCCGACGAGAATCTCGCGGTTTTCTTGAAGAGCAGCACGCGCGGGTGGTCGTAGACGGTGAACTGCTCCTCGGCTCCGTCGTCGGCGACGCGCAGCGGGCCGAGCGAAGGGTAGGACGTGAAGTCCGCCGCCCGCGCGAAGCCGAGGCTTCCGTCGAAGAGCGCGCGGTAGTACGCGATCGACATGGGGAAGACCGACGGCACGCGCGTGACGTTGGCGTAGACACGGTTGGAGGTCACGGCGACCCAGTCGGCCTCGGTCAGCGCGCGGACGAGGGTCTCCGCCTTCTGCGGCGAGTCGGGATCGAAGAGCGGCACCGACGGCGGCCCCGCGTAGACGGCCGGGTCGTAGCCGGGCATGGGCAGCGGCAGTCCGTCGTCCCACGACTCGTTGACGATCTTCCTCCCGGCGGGCACGTGCGTGTAGATCCAGCGCGTCGCCTCGACGCGCGTCTGCGGGCGCCGATAAATGGCGGTGAACGCCAGGGCCCAGAGAAACGTGCCCCCGAGGACGGCGAGAGCGGCTGCGCGCCACAGGCGCGGCGCCCGGGAGTGCGTGAGCAGCGACGAGAACAGGACCCCCGTCAGCACCGCCAGGGCGGGATAGGCCGGATAGAAGTAGCGGACCGACTTCACCATCGTAAGGCCGTGGTATCCGAAGAGGAAGAGGACGTAGAAGGAGAGCGGCGCGAGGTCGAAGGCCCGCCGCCGGAGGATCGTTGCGACGCTCCACGCGACGGCGACGATGGCGGCCAGCCCGAAGAAGACGCCGGCGCCCCAGAGCACGAAGTTCTCGATCGGGAAGAAGATCGTGCGGCCAGCCCACTGGAGCGCGGGCGGGAATCCGGCCACGGACTTCGAGAGCTGGGAGATTCTCTGCAGATCCGCGACCCATCTCGGATCCAGGCGCAAGGAGAAAAAACCCGGCCCGAGAAAGACGTACGGCAGGAAGATCCGGACGACGAATGCGGCGGGCACGAGGATCAGGACACCGCGCAGCAGGGCGCGGGCGAACGCGGACGCCAGAGGCTTGCCTTCGCCGAGCAGGCGCACGAGGACGGCGAGCCCAAGGGGCAGCAGGAGCGCGAGCGCGGTGATCTTGCAGGCGACGGCGAGGCCGAAAGCGATCCCGGTGAGGGCGTCGCTGCCGCGCCCCGAGCGCCCCTGCGCGATCCGCACGGCGCCGAGGAGGGCGGCGGCGGAGAAGGTCGTCAGGTACGTGTCGACGGCCCAGAAGTGCGAGAGCTGGATCCCGAGGACGCAGAAGGCCATCAGCCCGGCGGAAAGGAGCGCGGCGCGGCGGTGCGCGAAGCGTCGGGTGATGCGGTAGACGAGCCAGACCGTCAGGAGATCGAACACGCCGGAGAGGGCGCGGCCGATCCGGTAGGTGCCGTCGTAGCCGTTCTTGCCGAAGGGCTGCGCGATGGCCTTGGCCAGGACCATCGGCAGGCTGCCGTAGACGAACGAGCCCTCGCCCCGGTTGTAGGGGTTCAGGCTCGAACGGGTCGAATCGAAGTACTCACCGGCCGACTTCGGGAAGGCGATCTTCTCCTCGACCATCGAGATGAAGCGTTCGTCCGGATGGAGGTGATGGCCGGCGTCCCAGGCGAGTCCCTGGAAGCGAAAGAATCCGCCGACCAGGAGCAGACCGAGCAGGATCGCGCGCGCTCGCTCGCGGCGTAGACTCGTGGACACTCGGTTCAGGCTCTTTTCGGCAAGCGCATCGCGTCTAAAGCGCTCATTCTACAGGAGGATCGTCGCGTCGCGTGCAAACGAAGGCGATGCACGATCCCACCTCCGGCACAGGCTCCTCCGCCAGGCGCCCGAAGCGTTGCACCCAGAAGGCCGTGTCGGTCAAGGCCGGAAATGGAACCCACCGCCCGGTCAGCTTTCGCGCGACCAGGTGCGGGATGCTCAGGTAGTGGTCCCGGTGCATGACTCGGGTCGCCTCGGGCGACATGTAGTACCGCCAGCTCCGGACCTCGAGGCCGGCGCGCGCGAAGCGCCCGGTCCAGACCGCCGGCGAGTCGAAGTGGAAGTGCGCCGCCTTGCGGTTGAACCAGTCGAGGTACACGCGCAGGGCGTCGCCAAGGCCGAGCCGCCGCCACGCGGCTTCGTCCGTCAGGAGCTCGCGAAAGCGATCGCCGATGACCGTGCATGCGAAGATGCCGCCCGGCCGCAGGACCCGCGCGATTTCGCCGATCGTCCGATCGATGTCGGGGATGTGCTCGAAGACGCAGTTCGAGACGACCGAGGCGAAGCGGGCGTCGGGCAAGGGCATGGCGCCGGAGTCGGCCCCGACGAGCAGGCGGTACACGCCACGGCCGCGCGCCTCGGCAAGGTCGGCGAGCCCGCGATCGAGGCCCACGTCCGCGCCGTCCGGAAAGAGGATCGAGCCGAAGTGCCCGTCGCCCGAACCGATGTCGAGGACCGGCCGGGGCAGCGCGGTCTCCAGCAGGATCCGCGCCTCGATCGTGCGGATGAGCACCCGGTGGAACGGCATCTCGCGCAGGTGCGCGCGCAGGATTCGCTCGGTCGCTTCGTCGGGCCTCATCCTGCCGTCCCAGCGACGGAGCGGTACACGGCCTCGTACTCGGAGAGCGTTCGCTCCTGTGAGAAGAGGGCCTCGATCTCCGAGTGGGAGCGCCGGTAACGCTCGGGCGCTCCGAGGACGGCGAGGATCTGGCGGGCGAGGTCCGTCGCGTCGCCCGGCCGTGCGATCTCACCCATGCCGGTCATCCGGATGGGCTGCCGGACGCCGGGCAGGTCCGAGGCGACGACGGGCACGCCCCGCAGCATCGCCTCGACCTGGACCAGGCCGAAGGACTCGGTCGAATTGATCGAGGGCAGGACGAGGACGTCGGCGATCGTGAAGAGGTCGGACAGCGTCTCGGCGGGGACCGCGCCGGTCGCGAAGACGCCCGAGGATGGATCCGCGAGCAGCGGCGCGACCTGGTCGAGCACCGATTCGCCGGCCACCTTCTGTGAGCCGGCGAGCACCAGCGCAGCGTCGGGGAAGCGGCGGCGGATTTCCGGGAACGCCGACAGCAGGACGGGAAGGCCCTTTTCCTCGGCGAATCGTCCCAGGAAGAAGACGACCGGGCGGCCCGCGATCTTGAGGCGGCGTCGCACTTCGTCCGCGGGGCGCCCCGTCGCGACCGGCTCGAGCACGGGCGGAAGGATCCAACCGACCTTCTCGGCCCGGTCCACGAGCGTGCGCGTGTGGCGCGCGTAGTCCTCGGTGTTCGTGATGACGCGGGCGGCGCGCTCGAGCGCGAAGTGCTGCGACGCGCGCGCCACGACCTCGACGAAACGCCGGCCGAAGCCGGACGGCGGCTGGAGGTCGCAGTGGTACGTGACGACGATCGGCACGCGCAGCGTCGAAGCGATGAACGCGAGCGGCACCGCGTTGACGAGCGGAGCGTGGAGATGGAGGACGTCGGACCGCGGCACTTCGCGCAGAGCCCGCGCGAGGATTGCGGGGGAAACGAGCGCTTTTCCCAGCCGGCCGGCCACGGTCGCGCGGATGACGCGCACGCCGTCCTCCTCGCTCTCGAGCGGCAACTCGGGCAGGTGCTGGTGGGTCAGGACGGAGACCGCGTGACCGCGACGGGCGAGGCCGCCGGCAAGCTGTTCGGCGAAGAGGGTCAGTCCGGAGTAGTTGGGCCGGTAGTAGTCGAGCGCCATCAGGATCTTCATCGCTGGGCGCGAGCGACGGAGTAGATCGTCGTGCCGCCCGAGCTGAAGACCGGGGAGAGGAATGGCAAGTTGGGCACCGACGCGGCGCCACCGTAGAGTCGCCGCTCCATGTCGCCGACCACGACGTGCGACACGCCATACCGCTGAATGGCATCCCAGGCGACGCGGGGATCCGGCGTCGTGTAGAAAAGCTTGATGCGCGCGAGCCGGTCGGCCACTTCCTGATCGTTGGACCGCCAGAGGCCCTCGTGGTTCGCCCACCCGAGTACCGTCGGGATCCCGGTGTGCGAAGACATGCGCGCGAACTCGGAGTACGGGTCTCCCGAGGCTTCCAGGAGGACCGTGCCGAGGCGCGCGTTGTGCAGGAACCAGTCGATCACCGCGGCGTCGCCGGCACCCCGGCGCGCGAGGGGGCCGCGCGCGTCGAGCGAAAGCGGGCCGTCCTTCTGCCGCAAGCGCGATACGGCCGCGTTCAACGGCCAAAGCGCCGCGAGCAGGAGACAAGCGGTGAAAAGGCCGTGCTGGACGAGGCGCCTGCGGCCGGCGGCCGCGGCGGCCCGGCCCGCGAAGACCGCGCCCCCGATGGCGATCAGGGGCCACGCCTGGTGGTAGAACTTGAAGATCGTGTTCATCCGCTGCAGGTCCTGGCCGTACGTGTCCTTGAAGTAGACGAGCTCGCAGCCGCCGATCATTCCGAGACCGAGGACGAGCAGGAAGGCGGCAAAGACGCCGGCCCCGTCCGCCTCCGCGGCGTGCAGGCTCTGCCAGGCCGTCCGCGCCGAGAGGAAACCGAGGAAGAGGACGATCGTCATGCCGGGCATGTGGAGCGCGAGACCCGCGATCAGCGAAGCGGCTGCCGCGATCACGAGCCCGAGGTCGCGCCGGCGCCGCGCCTGCTCGGAGTCGTCCCCGGCCCTCGGCCAGAGCCCGATGGCGCACACGGCGAAGAGAATGCCCCACACGCCGAGAAACTCGATCAGGCCCGAGAACATCGTCGCGCGCCCGAGTCCCTTGTTTTCGAGCTGGAAGGATGAGGTGTAGGGGTAGAAGAGGACGAGCGAGGCGAAGAACACGAGTCCGCCGACGAGTCCGCCGATCGCGCCGTCTCGCAGGCGAGGCAGGCGCTCGCCGCGGGTCCTCCAGAAGATCCCGCATAGGACGAGCAGGATTGCCATGGCCGGCATGTTCCAGAGACTCGCGGCGCGCGCCGTGCCCGCGGTGAGCGCGAGGAGCAGCATCGAGGGCCATGCGCGCATTCCCTTTTCACTGCCCGCCTCGACCCAGCGGTGCGCGATGACGAAAGCGGCGATGAAGAACGGGAACGCCAGCAGGTGCGGATGCAGATCCGCGTGGAAGAACGTGAAGAACGGGAACTCGTTGATCGTCTTGAAGTTCTCGGGGCCGATCACGCGGGAGGCGCGCCAGTAGTCGAAGTCGGCGGCAAACGGAGCGTTCCAGGCATCGAGCGCGCCGGCGAGGTTGCCGGCGAAGACCGTTCCCACCCCCGCGGCGAGCCCGACTCCGAGCCGGCCCTTCGAGAGGCGCAGACCGAGGCAAGCCGACGCCACGAACGAGAAGCCCGCGAAGGTCGCGACGGACAGGTTGTAGGCGGTCATTGGCGCGACGCCGGAAAGCTGGGTCTGAGCGGCCGCGAGCAGGTAGCCCCAGTAGTAGTAGTTGATCGTCTTGCCCGCCATCCACGGATCGCCCGGCGGCATGCCGGGGTAGCGCGCGAGCGAGTTCAGGAAGGCGAGGTCCATGAACTTCTCGGCGCCGAGGATCGCCGGGCCGGCCGCCCGGATGAGCACGAAGACGCCTGTGGCCGACCAGAACAGGATCGCGCCGAGCTTCTCCTCGTCGCCCCATTGCCACCACCACCAGGGCGCGCCCGCCGCCGACCCCGGGGCCGAGCGCCGCCGGACGAAATGCGAGACGGCCGTCACGGCGGCGAGGGCGATGAGGAGCGTGAGGCGCTGGAACCCGAGCGGCGTCAGGAGTGAAAGGAGCCACCCCACGTACGCGACGACGGCCAGGCCGATCGGCCGGGAGAGCAGAGCCGCATCGCGCCGGTTGTCGAAGAACGAGCGCAGGAGAGGAAGGATGGCGAGGCCCGTGAACTCGGTTGCAAGGGCCCATGCCAGAATGTCCCGCATTCCTTTCTAGTCTACAGTCTCATTCTTCCGAATGGAGACCGTCTTCTGGGCGCGGGCGCGCACCGCGTCACTCGTTCCGGCATGACCCGATGCTAAGCTTTCGCGCGATGTACGAGCCCGGGTTTCTGCGGCTGCTCGAAACGGGAGAGCTCGAAGAGCGCGT
>JANMPW010000174.1:0-4659 GCA_031370065.1 Acidobacteriota bacterium | reverse complement strand
CAGCGGCTCGGTCCGCTGCTGGGAGAGCGCCCCGGCGGCGCAGAGGGCCAGGGCCGTGGCCGTTGGCAGCAATCGCATGGTATCGGTCCTTTCTCGATCGTCCCGGGTCGATGCCCGGGAACCTCCATGGAGAACGCGGCCGGGGGCGCCCCGATTCCGCGGTGCCCTGATTTTAGGAAAAACGTGAGGGAGGGCCGGGCGGCCGGCTATTCCCGGCCCACGGGGACCGCTTCCAGACCGAGGTACTCGAAGAGCATGTTGACCTCCCCCGTGAGCTCGTCGGACTCCAGGTTGTCGTCCCCGTCCACGGGCAGGCTCCCGATCGCGCAGGCGGGCACGGCCGAACGGGCCTTGCGGACCACGGCGGCCGAGGCGCTCGGGTCCGTGCCGTCGTCCGACAGGACGGTCTCGAAATCCCGGGGAAGGCCCCAGATCTCGGCTCGCGAGCGGCCGACGGCCGGCCGGTAGGTCTCGAGCACGGCGCCCCGGAAGGGACCGGCGGGCAGGTTCATCTCGCGGACGATTTCGAAGAGGTCGGCGTAGCCGATGCAGTGGAGCAGTCCCAGCGTGTAGCCCCGCTCCCGGCTGATGCCATAGCGCTCGGCGTAGCGTCCCGCTGCGACCGCCGCGGCCAGGCTCGCGCGCCGCACCGCCCGCGCGGCCGGGTCGTTGCCCGGCAGCGCGGGGAAGTCCGGCGAGGAGAGCCGGTCGATCAGGACCGTGGCGGCGCGGGGCCCGATGCGGTCGAGAGCGTCCGGAGCGGTGCCCACCGAGTTCTCCCGATCCACCGAAAGCGAGTTGGCGAGGATCAGCAGATCGAGCGTGAGGTACTGGTCGAGGGCCGCAATCGGAACGATGGCCGCGGGGTCGAGGGGCGGCTTGCGCTTGAGCAGCTCCAGCAGCAACCCGGCCGTGTCGTGGTGGACGGGGCGCATGAGGTAGTTGCGGATGAGGCGCTCCCGCAGCCGGCGGGCGAACTCGCGGAACCGTGCCGCGTGGCCGCGGGCCTCGAATGCGTCGATCGTCGTTCCCATGCGCTCGGTCGCCTCCCAGAAATGCTCCTCGATCCCGTCGGTCAGGAACGGAAGCACCCACGCGTCCGCCGCCTCCCACGTCTCGCGGCGCTCCTTGCGCGAGAGGCGGTGGGTGTCGTCGAGCTGCTTGACGCCCTGGAAGGCGACGGCCTGTCCGCGCAGGGTCAACCCGATCCGCAGGATCGGCTGCACGCGGAAGGTGGGGTCGTACTCGAAGTTGGCCTCGCGCCACTCGAAGATCTCGAAGAGCAGCTTGCGGGCCAGCTCCTCGACGCGCAGCGAGAGGCCGTCGAGGGTGTCATGATTCATCTCGAGGATCAGGCGCGTCAGGTTTTCCTGCGTCGTCATGTTCCGCGCGAGCAGCTCGTAGAGCGTGGCTGCGGGAAGCGCGCCGCTGCGAAGCAGGTGGACGCCGAGGCGGTGGCGGGGCAGGGACCCGGACACGTAGACGATCTCGCCTTCCTTCCAGTCGAGCGTTCTCCGGTCGTGGCCGCGCGTTACCGTCAGGCGCCCGGACCGACGATTGAGCTCCATCCATTGAAGAAGGTCGGCGAGCCCAAAGACCTCGAGCCTTCCCCGGAAATGATCGGTCATTGGCGAGTCCGGTCAGTTTAGCATTTTGAGGGGCGCTCGACGCGCCCACGGGGGCGAAGAGCGGTTCACGGCTCGTGTGCAGAAGCCGTACGCTACGTGACAGAATCCCGCGCGTGAGCGACGGGAATCGCAGGCAAGGCCGGCCCAATCTTCCCGGGCAGACGAGCTCGGGCATCCCGATTCGCGCCTCCTACGGCTCGCCAGAGTCCGGGCAGTTCCCCTATACGAGGGGTATTTCCTCCGACGGGTACCGCGGGCGGTACTGGACGATGCGACAGTACGCCGGCTACGGCTCGGCGCGCGAGTCGAACCGGCGCTACCGGTATCTCCTGGAACAGGGCCAGACGGGCCTTTCGGTGGCCTTCGACCTGCCCACCCAGATGGGCTACGACTCCGACGCTTCCGTTGCCCGCGGCGAGGTCGGCAAGGTGGGCGTCGCGATCGCGACGATCGAGGACATGCGGGTGCTGACCGAGGGGCTGCCGCTCGACCGCGTCTCAATCTCGATGACGATCAATGCCACGGCGTCGATCCTGCTCGCCCTGTACCTCGCGACGGCCCGGGAGCGCGGCATCCCCTGGCACTCTCTTGCCGGCACCGTGCAGAACGACCTGCTCAAGGAGTACATCGCCCGGGGGACCTACATCTTCCCGCCGCGGGAGTCCCTGAAGATCACGACGGACCTCTTCGCGTTCTGCGGCAAGGAGGTGCCCCGCTGGAACACGATCTCGATTTCGGGGTACCACATCCGGGAGGCCGGATCGACGGCCGTCCAGGAGGTCGCGTTCACGCTGGCGAATGCGATCGCCTACGTCGAGGCGGCCCTCGCGCGCGGGCTCGCCATCGACGACTTCGCGCCGCGGCTATCCTTTTTCTTCAATGCGCACTCCAATTTCTTCGAAGAGGCGGCCAAGTTCCGCGCGGCGCGGGCGCTCTGGGCCGAGATCGCGCGCGACCGCTTCGGCGCGAAGGATCCGAAGTCGCTCAAGCTGCGGTTTCACACGCAGACGGCGGGGTCCACGCTCACGGCCCAGCAGCCCGAAGTCAACGTCGTGCGCGTCGCGCTCCAGGCGTTGTCCGCGGTGCTCGGCGGTACCCAATCCCTGCACACGAACTCGAAGGACGAGGCCCTGGCCCTGCCGACGGAAGACTCCGCGCGCCTGGCGCTGCGCACCCAGCAAGTGATCGCGAGCGAATCCGGCGTGGCCGACGTCGTCGACCCACTCGGCGGTTCCTTCCTCGTGGAGGCCTGGACAGAGGAGATCCGGGACCGCGCCCGCGCGTTGATCGACAAGGTGGACGCGCTCGGGGGATCGGTCGCCGCGATCGAACAGGGCTTCTTCCAGCGGGAGATCGAGGATGCCGCTTACACCGCGCAGCGCGAGGTCGAGGAAGGCAAGCGCCAGGTCGTGGGCGTCAACGTCCAGCGCGAGGACGGGGAGGCCGGGCTGCCCATCCTCACGGTCGATCCGAAGATCGAGGAAGAGCAGATCGCGCGTTTGCGCGCGTTTCGCGCCTCGCGCGATGCCGCCCGGGCAGGTTCGGCTCTGGAAAACGTGCGCCGCGACGCGGGCGAGGACCGCAATCTCATGCCGGCCTTAGTCGAGGCGGTCGCCAGCGGCTCGACGCTCGGCGAGATCGTGTCGGCTCTCAAGGAAATCTACGGCGAATACCGGCCCGGCAACTGACCCGTTTCGGGGTTGAAGAGGGGTTTAAGTTTCACAATTTGAGTCGGTTGCACGTGTGGAAAAAGGCCTGCCGCCTCTTTAGCGACCCACGGCCCTCTGCACACCCACTTGGGCATTATGCGTAAACTATTGATGGCAAGGCTCTTGTTCGATAGCACAAAGGATGGTGCATTTCGCTTGCTGACCGCCCATGTTCACGTTTTCTGGGCTCTTTCCGCAGGGTTATCGACAGGGTTTTCCGCCGTTCCTAAGGAAAACTGATTTCCGCTAAGCGGGCGCGAACTTTCGGCCGACTACACACCGATTTTCGGGCACAGGCCTTCGACCGGGCACTCGTCGCAGCGGGGCTTCCTCGCGGCGCAAATGCCGCGCCCGAGGCTGATCAGGAGGTGGGCTCCCATCGTGCGCCTGCCCTTCCCGACGAGGGCGTTTAAGTCGGTCTCGACTTTGACCGGGTCCGTCTCCCGCGTGAATCCGAGGCGCCGCGAAAGGCGCCCGACGTGCGTGTCCACCACGAAGCCTTCGTCCTTGCCGAAGGCGTTTCCGAGGACCACGTTGGCCGTCTTGCGCCCGACGCCGGGCAGCGCCACGAGCGTTTCCATCGCATCCGGGACTTTTCCCCCATGCTCGGCAGCGATCGCGGCGCCGGCCGCTCGGATGCTCTTCGCCTTGGTGTTGAAAAAGCCGGTCGAGCGGATTTCGCGCTCGAGCTCGCCTGCGGGCGAGCGCGCGTAGTCGGCGGCCGTACGGTACTTCGCGAAGAGGTGCGGCGTGACCATGTTGACGCGAACATCCGTGCACTGCGCCGAAAGGATCGTGGCGACGAGCAGCTCGAGGGGGCTGCGATGGTCGAGCGCGCATTTCGCGTCGGGGTAGGCTGCCTTCAGCCGCCGGAAGACCATGGACGCCCGGCGCTTCTTCTGCCCGAAGGTCTCTTTGGGCTTTCTGGCCATCGAACGGCATTCTAGACTCGTCGTCCGTGCGCCGTCTTCGAGTTGCCCTCGCTCTTCTCCTCGCAGCGTGGCCCCTGCCGGCCGTCACGCTGACCATCCTCCACACTTCGGACCTCCACGGCCGCGTCCACCCGTACGACGCGCTGGCGGACAGGGATCTCGGGGAGGGGCTCGCGAGGGTGGCGGCTGCAGTCAAGACGATTCGCACGGAGGGGAACCCGACGATCCTTCTCGACTCCGGCGACACGATCCAGGGCGCGCCGACGCAGGCGGTCGTGTTCGCGGGCCGGATCGGCGACGGAAGCGACCCGATCGTGCGCGCCATGAATCTCGTTGGCTACGACGCCATGGCGCTCGGCAACCACGAGTTCGACTTCGGCATCGACGTCC
>JANMPW010000163.1:0-12638 GCA_031370065.1 Acidobacteriota bacterium | reverse complement strand
CGCGTCAGGTCCGGAATGCAGAGCACTCCTTCGCATTTCGCCTCAATCCCTTTGTAGTTGGCGAGCACAGGCTTGGCCGACGGGTAGTACCTGCGAATGATCCAGGAATGTTCCTGCGCCTTCTCAAGGACGAGGACCCGCTCCGGGAGAACGCCCGCGGTTTTCGCCTCCGAGGCGATGGCGATGCCCGCGGGCCCCCCACCCACGATTATGAGATCGAGCTCCAGCACTTCTTTTGTCACGGGCGGCACCTCAGGACTGATCCCGAAAGCGTATTCGATTCGCACGAGGTGCCCACCGTTCAAACTCCTTCGCGAGCTCGTCCGGGTTACGTCCTATCCCCCAAGTCTGAAGGTATCCAGGAACCGGGTCAACTCCACCCAGACCCGAGCAAGGTTCCGGCTGTTCCCACCGATGTGGGGATGAAACATCCGTTCTCCTCCCGCTCACCAAAGGAAGCGCGACCCCTCTTCTGCATCACGGCAATGAAGCCCGCAGCTACTTGGAGGGCTCCTCGAAGATATTCTTGGTCAGGCCCTATACCGACGCTCCTGCGCAGCGGGGTGGGCCCTGTGCGGTTCCGTTGACCTCGCGTTTAGCCATCTCTTCCGGAACCTGATAGCCGGTTCGTCTCACCGAGAGACGAAAGAGATATTAGACGTCGCGCTGCGTATCTTCTTAAATCGGGTGCATTGAAATCCCGGGCGCTGGATTGCGGCTTCGAGGCCATCGCGGCGCGCATCGGATTTTCGACATCTCTCGACCGGGGCACCCGGGCGTCGGACCGTTGCGACTTTCCAATCTGAAGGAGGCTGCGTGCGCAAGGCCCTCATCCCCGCGATTCTGCTGTATGTCGTTTTCCTGCCCGGCGCGGCGGTGGCCGCGCCCTACGAGGTCATCACCGTGACCAACGGGGGCACCATCCAGGGCGTCGTCAAGCTCGCCGGAGCCCCTCCGGCCGTACCGCCGATCAAGACGACCAAGAACCAGGACTACTGCGGCAACTCGATCGTCAACCCCCTCTACGACGTCGGTAAGGACGGAGGGCTCAAGAACGTCGAGGTGTTTCTCAAGGGTGTCGAGAGGGGAAAGGCGAACCCGGGTGGAACGATCACCCTGATGAACAGCCACTGCATGTTCGCGCCGCGCGTCCAGGGCTCGAGCGTCGGCCAGCAGATCAAGATCGCCTCCGACGATCCCATTCTCCACAACACGCACCCTCAGAACAACGAGACCAGCGCGACGATCTACAACATCGCGCTTCCCTACAAAGGGTTTTCGGTGACCAAGCCGCTTCCGGCGACGCCGGAGCTCATCCGGGTCAAGTGCGACGTCCACGAGTGGATGCGGGCGTGGATCTGGGAATTCGAGCACCCCTACTACACGACGACGGATGCGGACGGGCATTTCGAGATCAAGGATGTCCCCCCGGGCACGTACACGATCGTCGCGTGGCACGAGGTCATGGGACAGAAGGATGGCTCGGCGACGGTCGCCGCCGGCAAGCCGGTCTCGGTGGATTTCAACTTCGCCCCGAAGAGGTAGGCGCAGCGAGTAGCGGCCCGAGCCGGGCCGAGGAGGAGGTTTCGCGATGACACGGAGAGCCACGGTCGTGTTTTCTGCCTGGGCCGCTCTCGTCGGGGCCATGCTTCTGTCGCCCGCCCCCGCCCGGGGCATTCCGGCTTTCGCGCGGAAATATGGCCTGCGATGCACGGCCTGCCACGAGGCGTGGCCCAAGCTGAACGATTTCGGGCGGGGTTTTCGGGACAACGGCTATCAGATGCTTCTCGGCAAAGACGACGCGGTCACGGCGACTCCGGGCTACTGGCCCGTTTCGATCCGCCTCACGCCGCATTACGAGTTCACCGAGATCACGAATCAGGCGACCGACCAGGGAGTGAAGAAGCTGCGGACGGGCGGCATCGCGGGGATCGGCATGGACTTGCTGACCGCGGGCACCCTGTTCAACAACGTCTCGTTCCTCGTCGTTCCGACCGGCTTCGCGCCCGATGGCGCCGTGAGCCTGGAATCCGCGTGGGTGCGCTTCGACAACCTCCTGGGCTCCTCCTGGATGAACCTCAAGATCGGCAAGCACGAGGTGGATCTGCCGGTTTCGGCGCACCGCCCGTGGAACCTGACGAGCACGGGCTACCTGATCTACGGCTTCCATGCTTCGGGCTCGGCCTCGAGCTATGACATGGGCACCAACCAGCGGGGGATCGAATACATGGGGCACGACCGGGGCAGCCTGAATCGCGTGTCGGTGTCCGTCTTCGACGTCGAGGACTCGCCGGGAAGCCGCCACCTCTTCGACACGCCCGGCTTCTACGTGCACGCGACGCATGAGTGGGTCTTCGACAACGCGCCGATCTCCGAGGCTAAGTTCGGAGTCTTCGGGTCCTACACGAGCTGGCCGACGACTTTTTTCACGAGTGGCGGGGAGCCGATTCCTGGCACGGGCGGGGACCTGGAGCCCTCGAGCAAGTACGGCCTGGAAGGCCAGGTGTGGTTCGGCCCCCCAGCCACGCCTTTTCACGCGACCCTGGTGTTCGCGCATGGCCAGGACAGCAAGGCCTTGATCCCCGACGCGACCCGAACCGGAACCTACAACGGCGGGTTCTTGGAGCTCGGCTATTCGCTCGACCTCAAAAACCTCTTTTTCGGGCGATACGACCTCGGCAAGAACTCGCGGCAGGGAGTCGTCGACGTCCCGAAGAACCTGAACGACCAGGATGCCGTCACCGTCGGCTGGCGGCACACGTTCAACTTCACGAATCGCTCGGAGTATGCGCTGCACGTCGAATACACGAGCCTTCGCACGAGGGGCGCCGGCGCGAACGGGCTCGACACCCGGTCGAACACGTATTTCACCGGCATCGACTTCGCTTATTGAAGGAGGGTTTCATGAAGACAGCGCGACGGATCCTTCCCTTCGTTTGCCTCCTCGCTCTGGTGCCACAGGGCGGCGCGCAGGAGTTGCCCGCCTCCGCGACTCGAGGGAAAGTCGTCTATGAGCGATATTGCCTTTCCTGTCACGGCGAGCTCGGCAACGGCGCGGGCGAGTTCGCCGAGCACATCACCGTGAAGCCCCGCGACTATCGGCAGGGCACGTTCAAATGGAGGTCGACCCCCTCCGGCTCCTTGCCGCTCGATGCGGACCTCGAGAAGTCGATCCGCGATGGAATCTATGGAACCTACATGCCGAGCTGGTACGCGATTGGAAAAACGAATCGCACGGATGTCGTCGCGTACATCAAAACGTTCTCGCCCCGCTGGACGACGGAGAAGCCTCAGGCGGCGATCACCATTCCCGTGGAGCCACCCTATGACGACGCCTCCGTCAAGCGCGGCCGCGCGGTCTTCGACAAATCCAACTGCGCGCAATGCCACGGGCCCAACGCCCTCGGCGACGGGCCATCGGCGCACGAGTTGAAGGATGACTGGGGCAATTCGATCGTGCCGTACGACCTGACTCAGGGGCACATCAAGTGCGGGGACACGGGCCAGGATATCTACCGGGTGTTCATCACGGGTCTGAACGGAACACCGATGCCGTCGTACACGGACTCGATCTCGCCCGAGGAGGCCTGGGATCTCGTGCACTACATCCAAAGCCTTTCGCCGCTCTATCCGAAGAACGTGAAGCCCGCGGTGAAGTAGGGCGCTGCGAGGTCTCGCGTCATCGGAGGCGATCATGCAGGACGAAAACGAGGATCGATCCGAGATCAGCCGCTACGAGTTCTCGGGCATCGAGGAGCGACACGGCCGAATCCCGATCTGGCTCGGGATCGTTTACGCCGGGCTGCTGATCTGGATGGTCTACTACCTGGTGCGCTTCTGGACCGACCGCGGGTGAGACGATGAGCTCCGTCGCCGCCCCCGTCGATCGGGACGATCTGGTCGACCGCGAGGTCGTCCTGCGCTTTCTCCTGTCGGCCGCCTTCTGGCTCGTTTTCGCGCCGACGATCGGCGTGATCCTTTCGATCAAGTTCAACTACTACGATTTTCTCGGCAACATCTCCTGGCTCACGTGGGGCCGGCTCCGGCCGGTGCACGTCATGGGCGTGATCTTCGGCGGCTTCTCGACGGCGATCCTCGGGCTGACCTACTACATGGTGCCCCGGCTCTGCGGCGTGCGTATGTACAAGGAGAGCTGGAGCCGGGCGCTCCTTTGGATTTGGAACCTTGGGCTTACGGCCGCGCTGATCTCGCTGCCGCTGGGCCATAATCTCGGCATCGAAGCGGGGGAGTTTCCCCTGTGGGCCAACGTTGTCATCGAGATCGCGTTCATCATGATCACGATCCAGGTCATCATGACCGTGGTCCACCGAAAAGAGCCGCGGATCTACGTCACGCTCTGGTACCTGACGGCCGCTTACGTCTGGACGGTCTTCAACTACGCCTTCGGGCACTTCATCCTTCCCTATTCCATGCCGGGCGTGAACAACGCGGCGATGCACGGCCTCTACATCCACTACGTCGTGGGACTGTGGATTACCCCGGCCGGCCTCGCGGTCATCTACTACTTCCTTCCGCTCTCGGCCCAGCGTCCGCTCTACAGCCACAAGCTCTCTCTCGTTGGATTCTGGTCACTGGCGTTCTTCTACCCCTTCGTCGGGACGCACCACTACATCTACAGCCCCATCCCGTACTGGACGCAGACGATCGCGATCGTCGCGTCGATGATGTTAATCATCCCGGTCTGGACCGTTCTGCAGAATTTCTACGGAACGTTCGTCGGGAACTGGAAGCGCTTCCAGGAATCGTACACCGCCAAGTTTCTCGTCGTCGGAGCGCTCTACTACCTGCTCGGTTGCTTCCAGGGTTCGACCGAGGCGCTGCGGGGCATGCAGCGGCTGACGCACTTCACCGATTTCGTCATCGGGCATTCGCATCTGACGGTCTTCGGAACCTTCATCCTGTGGGTAACGGCGGGCATGTACTACGTGATCCCGCGCCTCGCGGGACGCGAGCTGTACTCGAGGACTCTCGCCCAGTGGCACTACTGGCTTACGGTCGCCGGCTTCTCGCTGATGGCGTCGGTCCTGACGCTCCAGGGGCTGATGCAGGGGACGATGCTCGATGTCGGCGCCGACTTCGTCGAGTCCATGGTCGCCATGAAGCCATACTGGTTCGCCCGGACGCTCGCGGGAGCCACGATGGACGTTGGCGCCCTGCTGGGGATGTGGAACTTCTACATGACGGTGATGCAGGGCAAGCCGATCCCGGCGCGGGCCAACGCTCCGGCCGGGACGGCGCCCGAGCCGCAATGGACATGAGGCCGGAGCGCCCGCAGGAGATTTCATGAAACGCATCGAGCCGATCATTCTGATCGCGGCCGTGGGTTTCTACGCGCTCGCCATGACGATCCAGGGCATCCTTCCGCTGCTCGAGAAGGACGTGACCCGCCCGACAACGTTGAAGGCAATCGACGGCCGTACGGTTTCAACACCCAAGCGCGACGCGCTCGAATCGGAGGGGCGCCGCATCTACATCCGAGAGGGCTGCTGGTACTGCCATTCGCAGTACATCCGCCCCGTCAACCGCGACACCGACAAGTGGGGACCGGTCACGCAGGCGGGCGAGATCAGCGACGACCTCCCGCAGATGTTCGGCACGCGCCGCATCGGTCCGGAGCTGTCCCGCGAGGGGAACCGGCGGACCGACGAGTGGCACTACGCGCACCACTGGAACCCGCGCTCGACCGAGCCGGAATCCATCATGCCGTCCTTCACCTGGCTGTACGCCGACGATCCGGAGCACGACCGCAGGGTCGAGGCCTTCATCGCGAAGTACGACGGGAACCACGACGGCCGCGTGACCAAGAGCGAACTCGACAAGAACGGCGACGGCGTCGTCACGCCCGACGAGCTGCCCGCCGATTGGAAGCAGCTGGACGTCTGGCCGGTCAATCCGGACGGAACCGTCGGCGACGGCGTGATCGACATGCACGACTACGGTCCGGTGCCGACGCACGAGATGCAGGCCGTCGAGGCTTATCTCCAGAAGATCGGCACCGCGATCGGGGACTGGCGCGTGTGGGAGCCGTGGCCGACCGACCACCGCCCCGCGCCGACCGAGCCCCTGCCGATGCGCGTCGCACGCGGGAAGGCCGCCTTCGAGAACAAGTGCTCGGGTTGCCACGGCAAGTACGGCAACGGACGGCTCACGGCCGACGCCAAGGTCTCTACGAACTTCAACGATGCCTACCATTTCCTGAACCCGCAACCCCGCAACTTCACGCTGGCCGCGTTCAAGAGCCGCACGACGCCTTCAGGGGCCCTGCCCCGCGACGAGGATATCTTCCGGACGATCACCCGAGGGGTGCGCAAGGGACAGATCATGCCGGCCTGGGGCAATGCCGCCGACGGCCACACGCTTTCCGAGCAGGACCGCTGGGACCTCGTCGACTACATCAAGACGTTCTCCGACCGGTTCCAGAAAGAAGAGGTTCCTGCCCCCATCGACATTCCGGTCCCGCCCTATCCGTCGGCGAAGGCGGCGCCGAAGGAGCTGCTCCAGGAGGGCCGGATTGTCTACCGAGTCCTGCAGTGCTGGACTTGCCATGGAATGGGAGGCCAGGGGAACGGACCGTCCGCCAACGCCCTCGTCGACGATTTCGATACGCCGATTCGACCTTTCGATTTCACGACAGGCAACTTCAAGTTCGGAGACTCGCCGGCCGACGTCTACCGCACGTTCAATACCGGCCTCAACGGAACGCCGATGCCCTCCTTCTACGACACGATTCTTTATCCGCGGGACGCCTTTCCGGACCTGAAGCCCTGGCAGCAGACCTACGATGGCAAGCCGGTTTTCAGCGAGGGCGAGGTGACGGAGATCGGCGATTACATCGGGAAGCAACCCACCGCGGCCGAGCTCGACAGGTTGAGCGAGGCCGACAAACGAGCCTTCGCGGACCGGCGCCGCTGGGCCCTGGTCTATTTCGCACTGTCGCTCGCGCCGAACGCCGCCCAGCCGCCCATTCCGACGACCGCGGGCTTCCGCGTGGCCAGGTAGCGAGGGTTTCTGTGGGGGAGAAGTTCTACCGCCTGGTCGAGCTGATCTTCACCGCGTACGCCGTGCCGGCGCTCATCGTCCCGTTCGTATGGCTGGCCCGCCGGCTGCTCCGGGGACGGGGGGCGGCTCCACAGGAGTCGGCCGAGCGCCTGAACCGAGCCGCGGCGATTTACGGCCTGGTCTCGGTCGTGTGGATCGGCGCGTGGGTCGTTCTCGTCCTCGGAGTTCCAATCGAAAAGGGCGGCAAGACCGCCGGCGCCCTGCTCTGGCTCGGTTATGGAACACTCAACGTGCTGATGGCGTCGCTGCTCGTGCGCTTCACGGCGGGTTACGGCGCTCTTCCCGAAAGCGCGGCCAAGGACCGGCTGTTTCTCCGCTTCCTCTCCGCGGTCGCCGCCCAGCCGGTGGCGACGGCCTGCGCCTTCGCCGTTCTCTACCGCATCATGGGATTCGTCTACCATCTGAGGGTGCCCGGCCTGACGGCGGTGCAAGAGGGGATCTGAGATGGACATCACCTTCTTTCTCTTCTTCGTCGCGCTCCTGGTTTCACTCGCCGCCTGGTGCGTCTTCCTGTGGGCCATCCGCACGGGGCAGTTCCAGAACGTCGAGGACATCAAGTACCAGGTTTGGCCGGCTCCGCAAGGATTGCCGGGCGAAAGCGAGAGCGACGGGGGGCAGGCCGCGGCCTCGAGGCCGGGCGAAGGGGTCGGCTAAGCAGATTGCATCACCATGCGCTCCCGGCTTCCGGAGATCTGGCCCTTCTCTTCTTCGCCTCGCTACTCGGGAGCGCCCACTGTGTGGGCATGTGCGGGCCCTATGTCGCTCTCTGCACGGCGCGCATCGCGCCGGCGGGGCCGCGCGGAGGGTCCCCCGTCCTCGGCCGGATTCTCTTCAACGCTGGCCGTGTCGCAGCCTATGTTGCGATCGGTGGCCTGGTCGGCGCGTTCGGCAGCGTCGCGCTCGCGGCGGCGGAGCGAGCGCGGCTGGGAGGAGTCGTGTCCCTGGCGGCCGGGTTGGTGACAGTCGTCTTCGGCGTCGCGCTCGCCGGCTGGATCCGCGATCCCGCGGACATCCTGACGAAACTCGGCCTGCAGGCCCTTATCCGGGGTGGAGTCCGGGAGGCCTCGGGAGCCCCCCGTTATCTATCGTCGGTCCTGCTGGGCGCGCTGCAGGGAAGTTTCCCCTGCGCGCTCGTCTACGGGGCAGCGTCGCGGGCGGCGGTGGCGGGCTCGGCCGCGCGTGGAGCGGCGGTGATGCTGGTGTTCGGGCTCGGAACCGTTCCGGCGATCTTCGCGCTCGCTTCCGCTCCGTCGGCGTTTCTTCGGCGCCTGAGGACCTGGCGCTGGTCGGGACTGCTCATCGCCGTGGTCGGGGTGCTCCTGATCCTCCGCGGTCTCGACTCGTTCGGCTTCATCGGACACTCGCTCCTCTGGTAGCGGGCTGATTCCCGTCATCTCTCGCTCCGCTCGGGATGGCGCCCTGGTCTTTCTGACTGGCGGTCCGGAGGCTCGTAGTCTCTGACCGGCGTCGACCGATAGCCGCTTTTAGGAGGGCTTCGAGACGAGGGTGCGTGTCACCGCTTGCGCAATCGCCGCCTTGTGCCTTGCCGGGACGACCTGGCCGACGCAGAGCTTTAACCTGCGCGATCTTCTGACGGACTTTCTGCGGCGGGGCAATGAAGGGGCCGGGAGGAGGCAGAAGCGCGGAGAAGCGCGGCTGGGCCGCATGATCCGGAACCTCCCCGCTGGGTGAAGTCTTAATGTAGTCTTTAACCAGGTCGGGGCCACAGAAACAATGGAATTGCGCCATTTGCGTTACTTCGTCGCGGTTGCCGAGGAGCTCCATTTTCGGCGCGCTGCAGAGCGGCTCCATATTTCCCAGCCCCCTCTCTCGCACCAAATTCAGGACCTCGAGCGCGAGCTCGGGGTCGAGCTCTTCCACAGGAGCCGCCGTTCCGTCGCGCTGACCGAGGTCGGCCGGCTGTTCCTCGAGGAGGCCCGCCACGTGCTCGGCGATGCAGAGCACGCCGTCGAGATCGCGCAGAAGGCCGGCCGCGGCGAGATCGGTCGCCTCTGCGTCGGGTTTGGGCCCCTTTCCGAAGGCAGCTTCATGAGGACGGTTCTGGCGAGATTTCTCGCGCGGTTCCCGGAAGTTCAGCTCGATCTGCGCCAGCTTTACACCGAGGAGCAACTCGAGGCGCTCGCCCGACGTGAGATCCAGGTAGCCTTCCCCCTGCTCCCCGTCCCGCACCGCGGTCTGGTAGTCGAACGAATCGGCGTCCATCCGCTCGTCGCAGCGGTCCCGGCCGGTAGCCGGCTGGCCGCGCAGAGTTGCGTTCGACTGTCCGACCTCCGAAAGGAGCCGCTGATGCTTGTCTCGCGCGAACGGTCGACGGCCTTCTACGATTTGATCGTCGACGCCTGCGAGGAGGCGGGGTTTACCCCGAACGTCGCGCACGAGCCCGGCCAAGTCATGACCGCCCTCGGCTTCGTCGCCGCGGGCCTCGGCGTTTGCCTGCTTCCCGCCGGGGTGATCGACGACCGGCGCGACGACGTCGTGTTCCGGCCGCTCGCTCCGCCCGTGCCGACGGTCGAGCTCGGCATGGTGTACCGGCGCGAAGGCACTTCAAGGGCTCTATCGGCCTTTTGCGAGGTCGTGCGCGAGGTCACGCGCCGTCCCCGTCTGCGAACGGTGCAGGCGGTGGCTGGAGCCTGAAAGGGGTGGACTCCCATGGAGGTCTATTCATGAAGGTTTCGCTCCTGGCCCGCCTCATCCTCTGGAGCTTCGTCGCCGTCTTCGCGTTCGCCGTTGCCTATCTCCTGCTCGACGCCTTCGGCATCTGGCAGAGAATCCCCACCGGTCTCACGCACGGCCTGGAGGTTCTGACCGGGCTGATTCTTCTGCTGGCTCTGGCCGGTCATCTGGCGCTCGCCACCGGCGCGTTGCCGGCGGCTCCGGAGGCAGACCGCCGCCGCTAGCGCTCGGGGCCCTGGAGCCGCAACGAGTTCCCGACGACGAAGAGGCTGGAGAGCACCATCGCCGCAGCCGCGACGACGGGCCGCAGGAGTCCGAAGGCGGCGAGCAGGATCCCAACCGCGTTGTAGCCGAACGCCCAGGCAAGGTTCTGCCTCACGATTCGCATCGTCCTCCGGCCGAGAGTGATGAGTATGGCAATCTCGCGCAGGTCCTCGCGGAGAACGACGGCATCCGCCGTCTGACGGGCGAGTCCCGAGGCGGCCCCAAAGGCGACCCCCACGCTCGCGGCCGCCAGGGCAGGGGCATCGTTGATGCCGTCGCCGACCATGACGACGCCTCCTCGGTCGCGGCGCCACTGCTGCAGTTTCTCGAGTTTGTCGCCGGGGGCGAGATCTCCGAAGGCTTCCGCAATGCCGAGCTGGCCAGCGACCCGCGCGACCGTCGCGGCCCGATCGCCCGATAACAAGACGGGAACCGCGCCGAGAGCGCGCAAGGCGGCGACCATCTCGCCGGCCTCCGGACGAACAGGATCTTCGAGATCGATCTCGGCGACGAGCCTCCCATCGATCGCGACTCCGACCCGGCTCGCTGCATCATCGCCGGCGGTGCTCTCCGCTTCGGGCACGCCCTCGCGCGCGAGCAGTTGCCGGCTCCCAAGAAGGACGTTGTGCCCGTCTGCACGCCCTACCGCGCCGCCCCCCGCGATCGCGCGGACCTCTCGTGCCGCCAGTAGCGGGACGTGCCGCTCTCGTGCATGGGTCACGATAGCTCGCGCGAAGGGATGATCCACGGAGTTTTCCACCGCTGCCGCGAGCCCCAGGATCTCCTCTTCTGGCAGCCGGGAGTCCCGGCGGAGGCGGATGGCCCGGACAACCGCCCGGCCGCGAGTAACCGTCCCGGTCTTGTCGAAGGCGACGATATGAATTCCATCGAGCGCCTCGAGGGCCGCGCTGCTGCGCAGGAGCGTCCCCCGTCCCGCAGCCCGCGCGAGCGCGATCGTCGTTGCCATTGGTGTTGCGATGCCGAGGGCGCAGGGACACGCGACGACGAGGACCGAAAGTGCTGCGAGCGCGCCGCGCTCCCATTCTCCACGCCCGAGAGCCCACACGAGGGCGCTCGTGACGGCGATCAGTACCACGGCCGGAATGAATCGCGCCACAAAGTGGTCGGCCGCGATCTCCACAGGGGCCCGCTGGCTTCGGGCCTCCGCAGTCCACCGTGCGATCCGCCGGGCCAACGTCTCCGACTCTCCCGACGCCTCGAGGAGCAGCGCTCCGTCGACCGCGATGGATCCAGCATGCACCGTATCGCCGGGCCCGACTAGGCGCGGCATCGATTCGCCCGTCAGCGCGGGCTCATGCACGTCGGAACAGCCCTCGAGGACCCTGCCGTCAACCGGGATCTCCTCTCCGGCGCGCACTCGCACTCGCTCGCCGCGGCGCACCTGCTCCGGTTCCGCCTCCCGTTCCCCCTGCGCGTCGTCCACGCGGGCCTTCGGCCGTTCGTGCTCGACGGCCGGTGACAGCGTTTCGGCTGCCTTCTGCCGTGCCCGGGCATCCAGATACTGCCCGAGCACCACGAAGACGAGCACCATCGTGCCGGAGTCGTAGTAGAGGCGGCGACCGCCGCGAAGCGTTTCCGCGATGGACGCCCCGATCGCGGCCAGGGCGCCGAGCCCGATGAGAGTTTCGAGGACGAGGCGGCCGCGTCGCGCAGCCCGATACGCGACTCGAAGCATCGGGAGACCGAGCAGCAGATAAACCGCCACCGCCAGCGCCAGCATGATCCACGAGGCCGTGCGGAGAACCTCCTCCCCGAGCGAATCGAGAGAACCAAAATAGAGAAGGCTCTGAAACATCATGATGTTTCCCGAGAGCACCGCCGCCAAGCCCAGCTTCGCGAGGAACCAGCCCGCGCGTCCCGCCTCTCCGCCCGCGCCGATCAGACGGAAGACCGTAAGACATCCGTAGCAGCAAAATGGAAGCTCTTGCCCCTCGACCTCCTCGAGATACGGACGCAGCGGCAGGGGCAGACGGCAGTGGGTACAGAAACCCTCCCGATCGCAGCTCACGGGCCCATTATGCAATGCGCCCTTCATGGCCCAGCTCGCTGCAGCCCGGAATGAGGCGCGTATCTGATTCGTTTTCATCAGGCAGCCGACCAGCCCGGAATCCAGAACAAGCAGGCCAGCGGCGAAAGCGTTTGAGGCCCCCATATAGCGCCGCTTGGCTAGTCTTCAACGTCGCGATCGTGAGACGAGAATGCCCGAACCATCAGTTCGTGGCGCTGGTCGTTGTCGAGCCGTACCCGCTCGGCGGCGTCAGACCTCGAGCCGGTCTCCCGGACGCGCGACGAGGACGTCAAGCGCTGGCATCAGGAACACGCTGATGAGCAGGCGCGAGAATAGGCCGCCGACGATCACGAGCGCGACAGGCCGCTGCGAATCGGAGCCGATACCGATCGACATCGCGGCGGGCAGGAGTCCGAGGGCCGCGACGAGCGCGGTCATCATGATCGGCCGCAGCCGCAGGATCGCTAACCTGCCCCTCCGATAACTGGTCCGGTGTAAATGACACTCTCCGTTCTATTCTGGGGAGGGAGGAGAGATGCGGAAGAGTCGATTTTCGGAGGAGCAGATCATC
>JANMPW010000134.1:0-3334 GCA_031370065.1 Acidobacteriota bacterium | reverse complement strand
CGTCTCGCGCCGCTCGATTCCGTCGTCGCAGAGCGGCGTCGTCGAGGTTCCGATTTCCGACGAAGACCGCGGCGGCTTCGCGGTCCGCCTGTCCCTCCTTCGGGACCACCAGTTCCTGACCCAGGGAAACGCGGTGCTCGTTCCCTGGGACGACAAAGAGCTGCAGGTTTCGTTCGCGAGCTTCCGCGATCGGATCCGCCCCGGCGCGAAGGAGACGTGGCGCGTCACGGTGAAGGCGCCGCCGGGAACGCCCGCCGAGGGGCGGGCCGCGGAACTGCTTGCCTACATGTACGATCGGAGCCTCGACTTCTTCGTCGAGCCCCATTCGCCGCAGCCGCTGTCGCTCTACCCCGACGGCAGAGGAGACAGCGGCCTCTTCGCGAGCGTCGGACCGACCGGCTGGGCGTGGGTTTTCGGCCGCGATTTCGGAGCGAGGCCTGCGGCCGACGTCCTGCACGGCGACCGCCTGAAATTCTTCGAGGGATACGGCATCGGCGGCCCCGGGATGCGGATGGCGGGGGTCGGCATGATGGCGAAGGCGCAGTCGAGCATGGTCGACGCGGCTGCGCCCGCGCCGATGGCCTACGCGGTCGAGGGCGGAGTCCCGGGTGGTATCGAAGGGGGACTGGCGACCACGCGAGAGGTGACGGTGACGGCAGAGTCGCCGGCGTTCGACCGAGTCGTGGTTGCACCCGCTCAGCCGCCCCAGCTTCGCAGCGATTTCTCCGAGACGGCGTTCTGGAAGCCCCAGCTTCTGACCGACGCGGACGGCTCGGCGATGATCGAGTTCCAGGTGCCGGACTCGGTGACGTCGTGGAACGTCTGGGTGCATGCCATCACGCGGGACCTCAAGGCGGGTTCCGTGCACAAGCAAACCCGCAGCGTCAAGGACCTCATGGTGCGGCCCTACGTGCCGCGGTTCCTGCGCGAGGGGGATTCGGCGGACCTCAAGGTCGTCGTCAATAACGCTTCGGATCGCGCGATGACGGGCACGGTCGCGCTCGACATCCTCGACACCGAGACGAATGCGAGCGCACGCGCCGAGTTCGGCTTGACGCCGGAGAATGCCACTCAGGCGTTCTCGGCGGCGCCGGGCGGTGGCGCGAATGCGACCTTCGCGCTCACGGCGCCGAAACGGGTCGGTTCCTACGCGATCAAGGCGACCGCCGTCTCGGGCGACTCTTCCGACGGGGAGCTGCGCTCCGTGCCTGTGCTGCCGGGGCGCATGCAGCTCGCGCAGTCGCGGTTCGTGACACTCCGGGAGGGCGAGCGGCGCACGATGACGTTCGCCGACATGGCGAAGACCGACGACCGGAGCCGTATCGACGAGCAGCTCGTCGTCACGGTGGACGCACAGCTGTTCTATTCGGTCTTGAACGCGTTGCCGTACCTCGTCAACTATCCCTACGAGTGCACCGAGCAGACGATGAACCGCTTCGTCTCGACCGGGATCGTGTCCTCGCTCTACCGCGACTATCCGGCGGTGGCGAAGATGGCGGAAGAGATGTCGAAGCGCGAAACCCCGCTCGAGTCCTGGGCCGCACCGGACCCGACGCGGAGGATGGCGCTCGAGGAGACGCCGTGGCTCGAGGCGGCGAAGGGCGGCAAAGACACGGGCGCAGGGCTCGTCAACGTCCTCGATCCGCGCATCGCAAAGGCACAGCGCGAGGCCTCGCTCGCAAAGCTCCGCAATGCGCAGACCGCAGTCGGCGCTTTTCCATGGTGGCCGGGCGGTCCTCCGTCGCCATACATGACGCTCGACATCCTCTACGGGATGGCGAAGGCCTCCGAGTTCGGCGTGGACGTTCCAAAGGACATGGTCGCGCGCGGATGGAGCTTTCTCGCCGGGCATTTCCGCGAGGAGTACGCGCGGCGGATGGCCGAGGACAAGTGCGACTGGGAGTGGCTGACGTTCCTCGATTACGTCGCCACCTGCTACCCGGACCCGTCCTGGATGGGCGAGGCGCTGACGCCGGCCGAGCGGACGTCGATTCTTGCGTTCTCCTTCAAGCACTGGAAGGAGCACTCGCCGTACCTGAAAGGGCTTCTCGCTCTGACGTTGAAACGCATGGGCCGTCCGAAAGACGCGGTGCTCGTGTGGGCGAGCGTCATGGACTCTTCGAAGACGGACCGCGACCTCGGCACGTACTGGGCGCCCGAGGACCGCGCCTGGCTCTGGTACAACGACACGATCGAGACGCAGGCGTTCGCGCTACGCACGCTGATGGAGCTCGACCCCGCGGACTCCCGCCGTCACGGCCTCGTGCAGTGGCTGTTTCTGAACAAGAAGCTGAACCAGTGGAAGTCCACGCGCGCGACCGCCGAGGTCATCTACTCGCTCGTCTGGTATCTGAAGACGGAAGGCGCGCTCGGCGCCCGCGAGGACGTTTCCGTCGAGACGGGCGGGCAGAAGACGACCTTCGTCTTCGAGCCGGACCGGTACACGGGCAAGCGCAACCAGGTCGTCATTCCGGGGGAGAAGATCGATCCGAAGGCGGATTCGACGATCGCCGTGTCCAAGGGGGGCAAGGGGCTCGCCTTCGCCTCGGCAACCTGGAACTTCTCGACCGAGAAGCTGCCGGAGGAGGATCGCGGCGACTTCTTCGCCGTCTCGAGGAAGTACTTCAAGAGGGAGCCGTCGCCCTCGGGCTTCATGCTCAAGCCGCTGTCGGAGGGCGCCGCGCTCGCGGCGGGCGACGAGGTTGAGGTCCAGATCTCGCTTTCCGCAAAGCACGCCGCGGAGTACGTCCACCTGCGCGATCCTCGGGCGGCGGGGACCGAGCCCGAAAGCGTGATCTCCGGCTACAAATGGGACCTGGGGATCGGCTGGTACGAGGAGACGCGAGACTCGGGCTCGAACTTCTTCTTCGAGCGGCTGCCCGCGGGCGAGTACACGCTCAAGTACAGAGTCCGCGCGAACATGACCGGCACGTTCAAGATCGGCCCGGCAACCGTCCAGTCCCTCTACGCGCCGGAGTTCAACGCGTACTCGGCCGGCGCGACGCTCACGGTGCGCTGACACGAAGGCAGAGGCCGGCGGCGGCCGCCACGAGGACGACCAGAAGCAGCAGTGTCTTGAAGAGTTCGGACATTCCATCCTCCCTGGCGAAGAAGCGTCGGATCGCGCCGCTCATGCCGCTAGTGTTCTGTCACCGAAGTTTCGATAGCGCCATGCGGTTTCTGACAACCACCGTGGCCCTCGCTCTTGGGCCTTCTTGCATCTTTCGAGCGAAGAGATTGGTATCGTGACTTCGGTTACAGGACACTAGCCCCCGAATGCCTTGACGTGCTCCCGCACGAACTGATCGAAGGAGCGGGGCGGGCGGTCGAGGAC
>JANMPW010000090.1:0-1696 GCA_031370065.1 Acidobacteriota bacterium | reverse complement strand
CCGCGCCGTGGCAATCGCCGCAGCGGTACTTCTCGAACGCGAGCCTGCCCGCCGGGGCGAGGCTCGCGAGATTGACCGGAGGATCGGGGATCGGGACGACTTCGCCCGGCCCCTCCTCGGCGAAACGCGCCGAGAGCGTCTTGACGAAGTCGACGAGCGCCCACCGATCCGCCTCCCGAAGCTCGACCCACGGAGGCATCGCCGTGCCCGGCATCCCCTCCGTGATCGTCCGAAGCAGGTCTTCGTCGGTGGGTAGCGTCCCCGTCGCCGTCGAACGGAGCTTGAAGGACCCGCGCGTGAAGTCGCGCGGCCGCGGCGAGAGCAGATACGCGGCGGCGCCGTCGCCCCCGCCGGTCGAGCCGTGGCAGACCGCGCACTGCGTCTGGTAGACCAGCTTGCCCCGCTCTGGATTCGGGGCTCGGCGCGCAACGGTCTGGGCGAGGCCGGCCAGAGCCGCCAGAAGCGGCGCGAGGGCGAACGCGACGATGCGAAGGGATCGCTTCATGGCAGCATGACCTCCTCCGATTCCTCCGATGCCGCGAGTGGGACCGCACCGGCCGGTTCCCCCAGGTGAACGATGGGCCGCACATCGAGCTCCCGACACAGCCGGTCGAGCTGTGCCCGCGCCAGAAGCGCCAGCCGGCGGTAGAAGCCTTCCGGCGCGCGCGCCTCCATCCGCTCGAAGAGCGTCGGCGTCCAGCGTCCGAGGTGATCGCGCAGGAAACTGCGCTGCCCCTGCCGGGCCACCTCCCGCGGCTCCTCGCGACCCTCCTCGGCCGCGCGCGCCTCCAGATGCGCGAGGTAGGCGAAGAATTCGAGCTCCACCGCGACGTGATCCATCCTCTCGCGGGCCGAGAGCGCGACACCGAAGGCGCGGTAGAAGCCTCCGATGTCGGCGAGCTCCTGCTCCGAGGCGAAGTCGCCGGCCTTCAGCCACGACAGCTCGTAGAGCGGGCAGGCCCCGCCCGGCGTGTGACCGAAAATACGCCGGTAGTGGGACGCAAGCTCGCCCCCCGGCGCGCCGGCGCGTTCGCGCTCGAGGACTTCCAGCGTCGCGTCGCCGCCGTGCTCGAAGGGCCCGTGCTCGAGCTCCGGGTCGTGGAGCGCCCGAGCCAGCCAGGCCAGCCGAAAGCTCCTTTCCGCGGCTGACGGCGCCATGGAATCTTCGCTCCTCACGGTCCGCTCAGATGCTGTTCTGATGCTTGTCGGGGCGGACATGAAAAGGCTCCTCGATGGTCGTGCGCACGGCCTCCTCCCCCGTCATGTCGAAGCCGATCACGGTGTCGTTGAACATCTCCCACTTCTTGCCGTTGACGGTCGTCTCGAAGATCTTTTTGCCCCGGATGACCTCGAAGCGGTCGAGGATGACCTGCGTCGTGCGAAAGAGCTGGAGCAGCGCCAGCAGCTCCCGCGACGGCGCCTGGTACCGCTCGATCGCCTCGTCGACACCCGGCCCGAACATCTGCCGCAGGTACGCGCGGGACACCCAGCGCGGCGGGATGTAGTAGCCATTAGGCTCGGTGCCGAACTGCGGGTAGAGCGGCAGAGCCACCTTCTCTTTCTTCACGAGAAAGACGAGAGGATGGGACGCGTCGTCTTTCCATTGCCCCGTGTTCCGGTCGATCGGCACGAGTCCCTGCATGCGGATCTTGCCGACGCAGGAGGTCATGCAGCGCGTCTCCATGGGCTTTCCTTT
>JANMPW010000054.1:0-6083 GCA_031370065.1 Acidobacteriota bacterium | reverse complement strand
TCGGGGAGGAGGCCGCCGAGCGGGAGCTGCCGCGCGACCGCATTTTTGAGACCTTCCTCGAACGCTGGGCGATCATGAAGGATTCGGTGCGGCGGGGCCTCGCGGGCGGCAAGTCGTTCTCGGGCCTCGTCGGCGGCGACGCGAAGAAGGTCATGGACTTCACGCGCGAGGGCGACATCGCGGGCGGTCGGCTCGTCGCAAAGTGCATCGCCTACTCGATCGCGGTCCTCGAGGAGAACTCGCGCATGGGCATCATCGTCGCGGCGCCGACGGCCGGGGCGGCCGGGATGGTGCCCGGGACCCTGATGGCAATCTCCGAGGAGCGCGGCTTCGACGACGCCTTCGCGACCCGCGGCCTCGTGGTCGCGGGAGGGTTCGGAGCGCTCGTCGCCGGCAGGGCGGAGCTCTCAGGCGCAGCCGGCGGTTGCCAGGCCGAGCAGGGCGTCGGCGCAGCCATGGCCGCCGGAGCGCTGGCGTTCCTGCTCGGAGGCACGCCGGCGATGTCGGTGCACGCCGCCGCCCTGACGCTCCAGAACACCCTCGGCCTCGCGTGCGATCCGGTTGCGGGGCTCGTCGAGGTTCCGTGCGTGGTGCGCAACGGCTTCACGGCGATGCTCGCGCTGACGGGGGCGCAGACCGCGCTCGCGGGCGTCGAGAGCGTGATCCCGATGGACGAAGTCGTCGAGGCGATGGTGAAGATCGGGGAGGCGATGCCGCGCTCTCTGAAGGAGACCGCCGACGGCGGCCTGGCGATGACCCCGACGGGCTGCCGCATCCGGAACGATCTCTACCAGATCCGGTGAGCTCGGGGCGCCTCCGGCTTTCCTCCGCGCTCCTGCTCTCGGGCGCGTGCCTTCTTTCCTACGCCAACGGCCTGACCGGCGCCTTCGCCTACGACGACAAGGCGATCGTCCGCGATAATCCGAGGATCCGGAGCCCGCAGCGCATCGACGAGGTCCTCACGACGCAGTACTTCGGCGGCAAGCAGGGCACGGGCACCGCCTACCGGCCGGCGCTGCTGCTCTCCTACGCCGTCCAATGGTGGGTCCACGGCGGCAACCCCGTCGCGTACCACGCCGTCAACCTGCTCTTCCACGTCCTCGTCACGCTGCTGCTCGTGCGGCTCTTGCTGCGGATCGATCTGCCGCCCCCCGTGGCGATCGGGGCCGCCCTTCTCTTCGCAGTGCATCCGATCCACGTCGAGGCCGTCACGAGCGTCGTGGGACGAGGAGAAACGCAGGCGGCGGCGCTCGTTCTCGGCTTCCTCCTTCTTTCCCTGCGCTTCATCGACCGAGTCGGGCGGCGCGGGCTTGCGCTCGGCGCGGCCCTCGTTCTCTACCTGTTGGCCAACCTGACCAAGGAGAGCGCAGCCGTCGCGCCCGCGCTCCTCTTCCTGCTGCTCGTGTGGTGCGCCGAAGGCAGCCTCGCGGTGCGACTCTTCGCGGCGCTCGACCGGGGCTTGCCCGTCTACGCCGGCTCGGCCGCCGTTCTCCTCGGGGTCTTTCGTCTGCGCGCCCTCGTGCTCGGCGGCGCGATCAAGGCGAGCGGCACGGGCATCTTCGAGCTCGAGAACCCCCTGGCGCCGCTCGCGCTGCTGCCCCGCGCCGCGAATGCTTCCGCGCTCTTCTTTCGCTGCCTCGGGAGGATGGCGCTGCCGCTGCGTCTTTCCTCCGACGAATCGGCCTGGTCCATCCCCCTGCTCTCCCCGCGCGACGTTCTCTTCTGGTTGGCGGCGATCCTGCTTGCTGCGCTCGTCGTTGCGTCGCTCGCGCGGCTGCGATCCCGCTCGGTGACGGCGTTGGGCTTCCTGTTTCTGTGCCTCGCCGCCCTGCCGACGTCGAACCTGCTCTTTCCGACGGGGACGATCTTCGCGGAGCGCCTGGCCTACCTCCCCTCGGCGGGCTTTTGCCTGATCGTTGCATCGTGGATCGCCGGCCGCGCCCCGGACCTCGCGGCCCTCGGTCCGCGGCGCGCTGGTTTGCTCGCGACCCTCGCCCTTCTCTTCGCCGCGCGGACGCTCGTCCGCAACCCCGTATGGGCGAGCGACGCGGCGCTCTTCACGAACATGGTGCGCGTATCTCCCGCGAGCGCAAAGGCCCACTACGATTTCGCCTACATGTCGGCGGAGACGGGCAATCCGCAGCTTGCCCTCGAGCACTACACGCGGGCCACGGAGATTTACCCGGGTTATTGGGACGCCTGGGCGGGGAAGGGCCGTGTGGAGAGGACGCTCGGCAATCTCGCGGCCTCGGAACGCGCGTACGCCGAGTCGCTGCGGCTCGTGCCCACCCACGAAAACGGGTACTACGGCGTCGGGCTCGCGCGCGAAGAGCTCGGCAACCGCGCCGGCGCCGAGGAGGCGTACCGGCAGGGCCTGCACCACAACCCGCAGTCGCTTCCGCTGGCATACCGCATGGCCCTGCTCCTCGCGGCCGAGAAGCGGCCGGCAGCGCTCCACGCGTGGCGGCGGGTGCTCGCGATCGACCCGGGCTCGCTGCCTTCGCGCCTCGGGTACTCGGACTGGTTTGCCTCGAGCGGCTTGCGCGAGGAGGCCCGCGCGCAGGTGCGCGAAGTCCTGCGTCTTGCTCCCCGCGACAAGGCGGCGATCGAGAGGATGAAGGAGCTGCAACCTCCGGGACCGTAGGGGCGGCCGTTTCTAATGCACCCGGTCGTCGGCCCGGATCTCGACCTCCTCTGGCGGACATCCGGCGACCCGCTCGCGCCGGCGGGCCGCGCGCGCGGCCACACGCGGATGGCGCCGGTGGTAGAGCTTCAAGACCCCCCGTGCGAGCAGGTACGTTCCCAGGCCTAGCGCTACTGCGAGGATCGTGGTCCCGACGAGGAACGACGCCATGCGCGGTCCGAAGGCGGGGCCATGGAACGAGATCCAGAAGTCGTGATGGAGGATCCGATGCCACTGCAGCGGCGCAACGCGGGCCGGCGGATAGCCGAGCACGGCGCGCCCGAGCCGGTAGCCCATGGCGTAGACGGGAGGCAGCGTCCACGGGTTCCCCGCGAAGGAGCCGAGCGCGGCGTCGAACTTGTTCAGCCGGAAGAGGAAGGCGAGCAGGATCGCGATGAAGAAGTGGAATCCCATGAAGGGCGAGAGCCCCACGCCGACTCCGAGGGCGACCGCGGCGGCGACGCGCTCGGGCGCCTCGGCTCGGCCCATCAGCTCGAGAAGCAGCTGCAGCCTGCGGCGCTTGAGCGACTTGTGCCGCTTGCGGGTCGTCGCGCCGGTACCGGGCGTCTGCGGGTTGCTCATCGGGCCGCCTCGAGGTGATCGTATCCGAGGCCGGCGATGTCGCGCTCGGCCCCGCTGTCTGACAGCACCGCGCCGGAGCCCTCCTCGGCGCGGCCAATGCGCGCCACCGGGACGCCGAAATCGGCGGCTCGCTCCTCGAGGCGCCCCTGCTTTGCCGCGGGGACCGTGAAGAGCAGCTCGTAGTCGTCGCCCCCGGACAGCATGAGCTCGAGCGGGTCGAGCCCTGCCCTCGACGCGAAGCAGCGCAGCGCCTCCGATACCGGGAGCAGGCTTCTCTCGAGCACGAGACGCACTCCCGAGGCGCGGGAGAGCCGCGCGGCGTCCACGCCGAGCCCGTCGGAGACGTCGATCGCGGAGGTGGCCAGTCGCTGCCGCGACAACTCCGCGCCGAGCGCGATGCGGGGCAGGGGATCGTGGAAGGCGTCGAGCAGCCGGCGCTCCTGTTCGGGCGTCAGCCCCTCGACGCGCTGGCGGGCGAGCCGCAAGCCCGCGGCTGCCTCGCCGGGATGGCCCGAGACGTAGAGGAGCTCGCCCGGCGACGCGCCCGCGCGTGTGAGGGGCGGCCCCGCCGGTCTTCCCCAGAGCGCCACCGACACCACCGTCTGCGGCGCCGCCGAGAGGTCACCGCCCACGAGCTGCGCGCCGAACTCGCCCGCGCGGGCGATGGCGCCCCGGGCGATCGAGAGCGGAAAGTCCTCGCCCTTGTCCGGCGGGAAGCCGATGGAGAGCAGGAAGAACTCCGGCAGGGCTCCCATCGCCGCAAGGTCCGAGAGATTCACGGCGGCCGCGCGCCGGCCGAGCCGCTCCGGGTCCTCGCCGGGGAGAAAGTCCACGCCCTCGACGAGCAGGTCCGTTGTCGCGGCGAGCAGGCCCGCGTCGCGGTGGACGAGGGCCGCGTCGTCTCCGGGTCCGAGAACGCCGTCGCTGCCGGGCAGGAGCGCGCGGAGCCTCTCGACGAACCGGTCTTCGGGCTTCACGCGCGGGGCGCGGGCGGCGCTTTCCGGGGGACGGGGGCCGTGACGGGGATCTCGCGGCCGGGCATCTCGGCAGGCCTGGCGTCGGCAGCCTCCGGCACGGTGCCGGCGTCGGGCTCCAGCGGCAGCAGGCCGATGGAAAGGACTTCGTCCATGCTCTCGACGTAGCGGAACGTCAGCCCGTGGAGGATCCGGGGCGAGATCTGTGTGATGTCGCGACGATTCATCTTCGGCAGCACGATCGTGGTGATCTTCGCCGCGCGCGCCGCCAGCACCTTTTCCTTGACGCCCCCGATCGGCAGCACCTCGCCCCGCAGGGTGATCTCGCCCGTCATGGCCACGACGCGGCGCGCCCTGCGCTGCGTGAAGGCCGAGATCATCGCCGTGGCGATCGTGATTCCGGCCGACGGCCCGTCCTTCGGGATCGCGCCCTCGGGGACGTGCACGTGCACGTCGTGGGTCTCGAAATAGTCGTGGGGGATCTTGAGCTCGCCGGCGTGCGCCCGCGCGTAGGACATCGCCGCCTGCGCCGACTCCTTCATCACGTCGCCGAGCTGCCCGGTCAGGCGCAGGCCGCCCTTGCCGCGCACGGCGAGCGCCTCGATGAAGAGGATGTCGCCGCCGACCGAGGTCCAGGCGAGCCCGGTGGAGACGCCGATCTCGTCTTTCTTGAGCTGCTCGTCGCGGAAATGCTTGATCGGGCCGAGCATCTTCTCGAGGGACGCGGCGCTGACGCGGTAACGCCGCTGTTTGCCCTTGGCGACGGAGACGGCGACCTTGCGGCAGAGCGCGCCGATCTCGCGCTCGAGGTTGCGCAGCCCGGCCTCCCGCGTGTACCCCTCGATGACCCTCTCGATCCCGCTGTCGGTGAACTCGATGTTCGCCTCGGTGACCCCGTTCTCCTCCATCTGCTTGGGGATGAGGTGGCGGCGCGCGATCGCCTTCTTCTCCTCGGCCGTGTAGCCCGAGAGGCGGATGACCTCCATGCGGTCGAGGAAGGCCGGCTGGATGGGGTCGAGCACGTTGGCCGTCGCGATGAAGAGGACTTTCGAGAGATCGTACGGCACCGAGAGGTAGTGGTCGCGGAATGAGAAGTTCTGCTCGGGGTCGAACACTTCGAGCAGCGCCGCCGAGGGGTCGCCCCGGTAGTCCGCGCCGATCTTGTCGATCTCGTCCATCATGAACACCGGGTTCGACGTTCCCGCCTGGTGGATCCCCAGGATGACGCGACCGGGCATCGCCCCGACGTACGTGCGCCGGAGGCCGCGGATCTCCGCCTCGTCCCGAACGCCGCCGAGCGAGAGCCGGACGAACTTGCGGTCGAGGGCGCGGGCAATCGAGCGCCCGAGCGAGGTCTTGCCGACGCCCGGCGGCCCGACGAAGCAGAGGATCGGGCCCTTGAGGCTCTGCTTGAGGGCGTGGACGGCCAGGAACTCGAGAATGCGCTCCTTGACCTTCTCGATGTCGTAGTGGTCTTCGTCGAGGATCTTGCGCGCGCGCTCGATGTCCTTCGAGTCCTCGGAGGTCAGGCTCCACGGCAGCCCCGTCATCCAGTCGAGGTAGGTCCGGATGATCGCCGTCTCGGCGGAGTCGGGGTGGCTGCGCTCGAGCCGCTTGATCTGTTTCTCAATCTCGGTCGCGGCCTCCTGCGTGATTTTCTTGTCCGCGATGATCTTGCGGTAGGCGTCGAGCTCCTCGGAGATCTCTTCGCCCTCTCCGAGCTCCTGCTGGATCGCGCGCAGCTGCTGGCGCAGGTAGTACTCGCGCTGCGACTTGTCCATCTCGCCGCGCGCCTGCGTGGAGATCTCCTGCTGCATCGTCAGCACGGTGATTTCCTTCGCGAG
>JANMPW010000052.1:0-14031 GCA_031370065.1 Acidobacteriota bacterium | reverse complement strand
GAGACGCTTCAGATCCTCGAGGGCGTGCGGGAGCGCTACGAAAAATTCCACCATGTCCGTTACACCGCGGAGGCGATCCGCGCGGCGGTCTACCAGGCCAATCGCTACATTCCCGACCGCTTCTTCCCTGACAAGGCGATCGACATCCTGGACGAGGCCGGAGCCAAGGTGAAGTTGAAGCGGGTCGCCGACACCCAGAACCTGCGCAAGCTCGAGCTCGAGGTCCGGCAGATCGTCAAGGAAATGAAGAAGGCGATCTCCGACAAGGACTTCGAGAAGGCCGTCTTCCTGCGCGAGCGGGAGATCGAGCTCAAGGAAGAGATCGAGCGCGCGAAGGCCCAGTCTGCCGAGCGCAGCGAGGCCACCCAGGAGGTCACGCGGCGCGACATCGAGGAGATCATCTCCTCGTGGACGGGCATCCCCGTCGCGTCCCTCGAGATGGAGGAGGCCGAAAAGCTCCTGCACATGGAGGACGCGCTGCGTCGCCGGATCGTCGGCCAGGAGGCGGCGATCACCGCCGTCTCGAAGGCGATCCGCCGCTCGCGCCTGGGCGTCAACAACCCGAACCGTCCGATGGGCTCCTTCATTTTCCTCGGGCCTTCCGGGGTCGGAAAGACGGAAGTGGCGCGGCGGCTCGCCGAGTTTCTGTTCGAGAACCAGAAGTCGCTCGTGCGGTTCGACATGTCCGAGTACATGGAGAAGCATGCGGTGTCCAGGCTGATCGGGTCGCCCCCGGGCTACGTCGGCCACGAAGAGGGGGGGCAGCTGACCGAGCGCATCCGGCGCAATCCCTACAGCGTCATCCTGTTCGACGAGATCGAGAAGGCGCATCCGGACATCGCGAACCTGCTTCTGCAGATCCTCGAGGACGGCATCCTGACCGACGCGTACGGCAACGTCGTGGACTTCAAAAACACGCTCATCATCATGACGTCCAACATCGGGACCAAGCACCTCGTCAACCGCAGCCATGTCGGCTTCGGCGGGTCGCGCGAGGTCCAGAGCAACCGCGAGATCGAGGAACTGGTCCTGAAGGAGCTGCGGCGCGACTTTTCGCCCGAGTTCATCAACCGGATCGACGACATCATCGTCTTCCATCCGCTGCCACGGCCGGAGCTTGCGAAGATCTGCCGCCTGCTGATCGACGACGTCAACACGACGATCGCCAGTAAGGGCGCATGGATCGACATCGACGACGAGGCGATCGAGTGGCTCCTCGCCCAGAGCGGGGACGACCCGAACATGGGCGCGCGGCCGTTGCGGCGCGCCATCCAGAAGAATATCGAAGACCCGGTCTCCGAGCTGCTGATCGCCGCGCGCGACGAGCGTCTCGAGACGATCGAGGTCCGTGTGGGGCCGGATGGATTGCGAGTCACGGCGCGCGAAGGCGAGCCGATCCCCCAGGGGCAGTAGCTTCTTGCGAAAAGGGTCCCTCGGGGCCGCGGTTCTCTCCGCGGCGACGCTGGCGCTTTCGACCGCGCGCGCCCAGGAGCCGCCTCCGACGCCGCTGCCTGCCGCCGCCGAGGTCCCGGCGCCCGCCGCTGCGGTCCCTGCTCCGGAGATGCCGGTAGCCCCGCCGGTGCCGGTGGCGGGACCCGACACGATCGTGGGCTTCCGTGTCGTGGGCTACCAGACTGTTTCGCCGGATACCATCGCCCACTACCTCGGGATCAAGGTCGGGGACCGGTACGACCCGGAGAAGATCCGTCAGAACTTCCCGGCCCTGTGGGACACGGGCCTGCTCGAGAACGCGAAGATCGAGGCGGAGCCCTCCCCGGCCGGCGTCACGCTCGTCGTCACCGTGGAGGAGCGCCCGATCGTCAAGGACGTCGAGTTCGTCGGGAACAAGAAGCTCTCGACGTCGCAGATCAAGGACCGGCTGAAAGAGGCCAAGGTCACCGTGCGCGCGGGAGCTCCACTGTCGCTGCGCGACGTGGCGCGGGCGCGGTCGGCGATCGCCGAGTACTACATCCAGCAGGGCTTCCGCAGTGCCAGCGTCGACTACCGGATCGACGACATTTCGAAGACCGAAAAGAAAGTGGTCTTCCTGGTCGACGAGGGCGACAAGGTGAAGATCGAGTCGATCTCGTTCACGGGCAACATGGCCGTTTCCGCCCAGTCCCTGCGCAACGCGATGCACAAAACGAAGGTCGCGACCTTCTGGCGCATCCTGTCCGACGACACGGTCTACAACCAGGCCAGCTACGAGGCCGACGTCGAGAGCATGAAGGCCCTCTACCAGTCCAAGGGGTACAAGGACGTCGTGGTCAAGGACCCCATCCTCGACGTCTACATCGTCAATCCCAACGCGAAGCCGACGAAGATCAAGCGGCGCGTGCGGATCACCGTTCCGATCGTGCAGGGGGACAAGTTCTACACGAACACGATTACCATCGTTCGCGTCCAGCAGAACGGCCAGCCTGCGGATCCGCCCGAGCCCGCCGTCTTCCCGGGCGCGCTGCTGCTCAAGCAATTCTGGGAGCTTCCGCCGGGGTCGGTCCTGAACCGCGACCACCTCGTCGAGGGCCTGGTCAACATCGAGACGATGTACAAGACCCGCGGCTACATCTACTGGTTCGCCGATCCCGCCTACAAGGACGTCGGCAAGGACCGCGTGGACGTCGAGGTGAAGATCTTCGAGGGCGACAAGTTCTACCTCGGCCGCCTCGAGGTGCAGGGCAACACGCAGACCCGCGACAAAGTCATCCGCCGCGAGTTCGGCCTGGACGAAGGCGACGTGATGAACATGGAGGCGGTCAAGAAGAGCATCCAGAAAATTTCGCAGCTCGGGTATTTCAAGCTCGGGGAGGAGCCGCAGTTCGGCGTGCGCGGCGAGGAGAAGAAGGTCGACATCGTCCTCAAGGGCCAGGAGACGAGCCGCAACGAGGTCCAGTTCGGAGCCGGCTACTCGGGCTTCGACGGATTCTTCGGGCAGTTCTCATTTCAGACGCGCAATTTCCTAGGCCGCGGCGAAATCATCGGGGTTTCGGCGCAGCTCGGCAAGGTCTCGAACTACTTTGACGTGTCGTACACGATCCCCTGGTTCATGGACAAGAACCAGTCCGTGGGCGCCTCGCTCTTCCGCCGGAAGGTCGTGTATTCGTCGCAGACCGAGCAACGGCAGGGCGGAACCCTCTTCTACGGGAAAGGCCTCGGGCTCTTCGATTCGGCCTCGGTGCTGTACTCCTACCAGGACATCCAGGCGAGCTACCCGGCCCGCGCCGCGCCGACGCCGCCAGGCCAGCCGCCGCCGCCGCAGAAGTTCATCGACACCAGCGGCACCTCGTCGTCCCTGACGCCGGCATACCGCTACGACAGCAGGAACGATCCGATCAACCCGACCAGGGGATTCCGGTTCTTCGGCGCGGTGGAGATTGCTCCCACTTTCTTCGGCGGCACGAACGCCTTCATCAAGCCGACCGTCGGCTCGACGGCCTACATTCCGATCCGATTCCCGCGCAATGCCGTGCTCGCACTCAATGCGGAGATTGGATTCGTCACGGCGGTGTCGGGGACGCCGCTCCAGGTCTTCGAGCGGTTCCAGCTCGGCGGCGAGCAGAGCATTCGAGGCTTCCGGCAAGGCGCGATCGTTCCGCTGCACCCGAAGACGAACATCGTGTTCACGGACGCGGACGGCCGGATCCTCGGCGGCAACAAGTTCTTCGTGGTCAACGTCGAGTACCAGTTCCTGACCATCGGGCCGGCGACCCTGCTGGCCTTCGTGGATTTCGGGAACAACTATTACGACACGCAGTCCTTCGACCTGTCCAACATCCGCTCGGCCTTCGGGATGGAGCTGCGCGTCATCCTGCCGATCTTCCAGGCGCCGCTGCGGTTCATCTACGCCATCAACCTGCATCCCATCCAGCCCCTGGACCAGTTTGGATTCCCGATCAGCAATCTCACGGAGAAGCAGTCGGGATTCACGTTCTCGATCGGGCGGACCTTCTAGCGAGGGCCCCTCGGGGGGCAGGAATGCCCCGAAATAGCCCCTGTTGTGTCGGACGCGGTTTTTGCTACACTTCCCCGCTTTCGCGGAAGAAGGAGTTGGAATGAAACGCTTTGTCTTTGCGGTGGCGGCCGCCCTGATCGCAGCCGTCGCCAGTGCCCAGGGAACCGCGGCGCCCCCCCCGGCCGCGGGAATCAAGATCGGCGTGATCAACGTCGAACGGCTCATCCAGGAATCCGCCCTCGGGAAGGAAGCCTTCAACCGGGTCAAGAAGCTCAACGACGCGAAGAAGGAGGAGGGCGAGAAGCTCTCCAAGGAGCTCCGCGAGATGGAGCAGAAGCTCGCCGACCAGGGGTCGGCGATGGCCGACGACAAGCGCGATGCGCTCCAGAAGGGCTACCAGGAGAAGGCGATCGCCTTCAAGCGGTTCCAGGACGACGCGAACCGGGACCTCGAGGCCGCGCAGAAAAAGGAGCTCTCCGAGCTCGAGCGCAGGGTCTTCCCGATCATCAACCAGGTCGGCAAGGAAAAGGGCTTCACGCTCATCCTGAACAAGTTTCAGTCCGGTCTCGTTTTCGTGGATGACTCGGTGGACATCACGGACGAGGTGCTGAAGGTGTTCAACACGACTGTCGCTTTGCCCGCCGCGGCCAAGCCGGCGGAGGGTGCGCCAAAGGCCGGCGCGCCTGCCGCCAAACCGGCCGCGCCGGCGCCGGTCCCGACGAAGAAGCCGTAGTTCCGGACTCGGGAATCGAGACGCCGTGGCTCGCTTGCGCGCCCCCCGAAAGGGCCCCGGCAGGCCCCGGCGTCCCGCCTCGGCCGGGACAGGCTTTACGCTCGCCCAGGTCGCAGCCGCGGTGGGCGGCCGCGTCCATTCGGACGACGGCGCGAGCCTGACCGGCGTGGCGACACTGGAAGCGGCGGGCCCGCAGGATCTCTCCTGGGTCGTCGACGAGCGCCGGTCGCGGGAGGCAGGCGAGAGCCGCGCAGGCGCGCTCCTCGTGCCCGATGCGGGGCTGAGGGCAGGCAGGCCGTGCGTCGTCGTGGGGTCGCCCCAACTGGCCCTGGCGCTCTGGCTCGAAAGGCTTCACCCTCCGGAGCGGCCGCGCAGCGGAGTCGCCCGAGGCTCCTTTGTCCACGGAACCGCAAAGCTCGGCGCGGGGGCCTCGGTCGAAGCGGGAGCCACGGTGGAGAAGGGGGCCAGGGTCGGCGCTCGCACCCGTGTGCGGCCGGGTGCCTTCATCGGCCAGGATGCGGTCCTCGGGCAGGACTGCGTCGTCGGGCCCGGCGCCGCCGTTCTCGCCCGCTGCCGCGTGGGCGACCGGTGCATCCTCCAGCCGGGAGCCGTCGTGGGATCCGACGGGTTCGGATACGTCTGGGACGGCCTGAAGCACCGAAAGGTGCCGCAGGTCGGCATCGTGAGGGTCGAGGACGACGTCGAGATTGGCGCCAATGCCACCGTCGATCGCGCCACACTCGGGGAAACCGTGATCGGCCGCGGAACGAAGATCGACAACCTCGTCCAGGTGGGGCATAACGTGATCGTGGGCGAGCATTCGATCCTCTGCGGCCAGTCGGGCATCGGCGGATCCTCGCGTCTGGGGCGCGGCGTGACGCTGGCCGGCCAGGCGGGCGTGTCCGACCACGCCACGATTGGCGACGGCGCCGTCCTGACCGGCCAGGCCGGGATCGCGCGCCAGGGGCACGTGGGGGCCGGGGAGATCGTGTCCGGGATGCCGGCGCTGCCGCACCGGGAGTTCTTGAAGCGAGCGGCCCTCGTCGGGAAGCTCGAGGCGGCCCTGGCGCGGATCGCCGCGCTCGAGTCGGCACTCAAAAACCTGGAGAAAGGGGGACCACCTTGGAGCTCGGGATCGGCGAAATCCTAAAGACGCTACCGCACCGCTACCCATTCCTGCTCGTGGACCGGATCCTGGAGCTCGAACCGGGCAAGCGGGTGGTCGGCATCAAGAACGTCACGTTCAACGAGGAGTTCTTCCAGGGGCACTTTCCGGGGAATCCGGTCATGCCCGGGGTCCTCGTCCTCGAGGCCATGGCCCAGGTCGCGGGGATCGCGCTGCTCGGGGTCGTCGCGGAGAAGGAGAAGAAGCTGCTCTATCTCTCGGGCGTCGACCGCTGCCGGTTCCGGCGTCCGGTCGTACCGGGCGACCAGCTCCGGATCGAGGCCGAGATCATTTCGCTCAAGACCCGCGTCTGCAAGTGCCGCGCGACGGCCTCGGTGGACGGAATCGTGTGTACGGAGGCCGAGCTCTTGTCCGTGCTCGTGGACCGGCCATGACGGCGACCGTGCATGCCACCGCTGTCGTTTCCCCGGACGCCGTGCTCGGGGAGGGAGTGACCGTCGGGCCTTACGCGGTGATCGGCGCGGGCGTCGTGCTGGGGGCGAGGACCTCCGTCGGAGACCACGCCTCGCTGCAGGGGCCGGCCGTGTTCGGGGAGGACAACCGGATCTTCCCGCACGCGGCGCTCGGCTTCGACCCGCAGGACCTGAAGTACCGGGGCGAGCCCACCCGCCTCACGGTGGGAGCCCGGAACGTGTTCCGCGAGTTCACGACCGTGCACCGGGGGACTCTCTCCGGGGACGGGGCTACCGTGATCGGCGACGACAACTACTTCATGAACTACACGCACATCGGGCACGACAATCGGATTGGCTCGCGGGTCGTCATGGCCAACTACGCGGTGCTCGCGGGCCACGTCGAGGTCGGGCACCATGCCATCATCGGCGCCTTCAATGCGATCCACCAGTTCTGCCGCGTGGGCCCGTACGCGTTTCTCGGCGCCTACACCGGGTGCCGGCAGGACGCGCTCCCGTTCTGCCGAACGGACGGTCTCGACGCGAAGACCTACGGGTTGAACACGATCGGCTTGAAGCGCAACGGGTTTTCCGACGAGAGGATCGAGGGGCTCCAGAAGGCCTATCGCTTCCTCGTCAAGTCCAAGCTCAACACGAGCCAGGCGCTCGAGCGGATCGCAGCCGAACTTCCGGGCCAGCCCGACGTGGAGGAGCTGGTCCAGTTCATCAAGACGAGCGAGCGGGGCTTCATCAAGTGAGCCACCCCGCGCGATGACGGCGGCGCCACCGGTCCGGCTTGCGGTCGTGGGGGTGGGCCACCTCGGGCGGCATCACGCCCGGGTGGCAGCCCGCGCGCCCGGGATCGAGCTCGTGGGAATCCACGATCACCACGAAGGACGGGCCGAGGAAGTGTCCCGCGAAGGTGGCCTCACCGTGCTGGCGGGGCCCGACGAGGTGGCCGCGCGGGCGCAAGCCGTCGTGATCGCGACGCCAACGAGCTCGCACGCGGAGCTCGCCCGGTTCTTCCTCGAGCGCGACCGGGACGTCCTCGTCGAAAAGCCGATCGCGAGCTCCGTGGCCGAGGCGGAGGATCTCGTCCGTCTGGCGCGCGCGCGGGGAAGGGTCCTCCAGGTCGGGCATGTCGAGCGCTACAACCCGGCCGTAGCGGCCGTCCTCGCCCGCGTGAGGGAGCCGATCTTCATCGAGGGCCACCGCCTGGGGGTGTTCACGCCGCGGAGCCTCGACGTGGATGTCGTGCTCGACCTGATGATTCACGACCTCCAGATCGTGGCGGCCCTCGTGGGGCGCCCGGTCCGCGAAGTGCGCGCCGCCGGCACGCCCGTGCTAACGCAGCGGCTCGACATCGCCAGCGCTCGGATCGTGTTCGAGGGCGGCTGCGTCGCGAACCTCACGGCCTCGCGTGTTTCGGCCGAGCGCCTGCGCAGGCTCCGTGTTTTTTCCCCCTCGGGTTACTGCTCCATCGACATGCACGCGCGGACGGTCGCAGCCCACCGCCTCGTCCGCAACGGTGGGACGGCAGAGATCGTCCCGGAGGAGATCCCGGTCGAAGACGGGGACCCGCTCGAGCTCGAGCTGGCCGACTTCGTCGGGGCCATCCGAGAGCGGCGGGACCCCGTAGTTTCGGGCGAGGTTGGCCGCGATGCCCTCGTGCTCGCGGAGCGCGTGCTCGATGCGATCGCGATGCACCGCCGGGATGCGGAGTCGGGGGCGTGACGGCGCGTGCGCGGGTCGGCCTCGTCGGCGGCAGCGGCGTGTACGACCTCGCGGCGATTTCGGATCTGCGCGAAGAGCGGCTCGAGACGCCCTTCGGGTCGCCGTCGGACGCCTACTTTACCGGAACGCTGCACGGTGTGCCCGTGGCGTTCCTCTCGCGGCACGGCCGGAGCCACAGCATATCGCCGACCGAGATCAACTATCGGGCCAACGTGTGCGGATTCAAGATGCTTGGATGCGACGCGCTGCTGTCGGCCTCGGCCTGCGGCAGCCTGCGCGAGGAGCTGGCGCCCCGGCACGCGGTGATCGCCGACCAGTTCATCGACCGTACGCGCCATCGCCAGGACTCGTTCTTCGGCGACGGCGTCGTGGCGCACGCCAGCCTCGCGGACCCCGTGTGTCCGGAGCTCTCGCGGTGCCTCGAGGAGGGAGGGCAGGCGGGCGGCCTCACGGTCCACCGGGGCGGGACGTACCTCTGCATGGAGGGCCCCCAATTCTCGACCCGTGCGGAATCGCGTCTGTACCGGTCCTGGGGCGCAGACGTCATCGGGATGACGAATTTCACCGAGGCGCGGCTGGCCCGCGAGGCGGAGATCTGTTACGCGAGCCTCGCCCTCGTCACGGACTACGACTGTTGGAGGCAAGCGACCGAGGCGGTCTCGGTCGAGTCCATCCTGGCGATCCTCGGGGAAAACGCCTCGGCGGCCCGTCGGGCTCTCTCCGACGCGGTGTCGCGGGTCGACGCCCAACGCACCTGCGGCTGCCGCGACGCGATGCGGTTCGGGATCATCACGGACCGCAAGGAGGTCTCCGAGTCGACCAGAGAGCGGCTGAGACCGGTCGCGGGGAGGTACCTGTGAGGAAGGACGGACGCATCCTCGTCACCGGATCGGTGGCGTTCGATTACCTGATGACGTTCCCCGGAAAATTCACCGAGCACCTCATCCCTGACCGGATGGCGCGCCTGTCGGTCTCGTTCCTCGTGGACGAGATGCGCCGCGTCCCTGGAGGGTGCGCGCCCAACATCGCCTGGGGCCTCGCGCTGCTCGGCGAGCGGCCGGCTCTGCTAGCCACGGCGGGGCAGGATGCCGCCGAGTACCGGGATCGTCTGGCGCAGGAAGGCATCGACGTCACGGGGCTGCGCCTCGAGGCGGACCTCTTCACGGCGTCGTTTTTCGTCTCGACGGACCAGGACCAGAACCAGCTGGCCTCGTTCTACACGGGTGCCATGGCTCGGGCCCGCGGGCTGCCGCTCTCGACCATCGACACGTCCACGATCGCCTTCACGGTGATCTCGCCCAACGACCCTCCGGCCATGGCCGCGTACGCGCGCGACTGCCGGGAGCTCTCGATCCCGTTTCTCTACGATCCGAGTCAGCAGGTGACTCGGCTCTCCGCGGAGGAGATGATCGAGGGCTTTCGGGGCGCGGCCATTCTGATCGTCAACGCCTACGAGTTCGGCATCCTCACGCAGAAGACGGGGCTGACGGCCGAGGCGCTCGAGCAGCGCGTGCCGGTCCTCATCGTGACACACGGGCCCGACGGCTCGACGATTCACGCTCCGGACGGGAAGGGCGGACGAGTGCGGCACGAGGTGCCGCCGGCCCGGATCGAGACCGAGGCCGTGGATCCGACGGGTGTCGGCGACATGTACCGGGCGGGCCTGCTCCGCGGCCTGCGGATCGGGGCGCCCTGGCCGATTGCCGGGCGCATCGGGAGCATCGCAGCCGTCTTCGGGATCGAGGCCCTGGGGCCCCAGCCGCCCCGGTACACGCCCGGAGACTTCCTCGCCCGGTACCGGCGCAACTTCGAGGAGACGCCCGAGCTCGCCCGCCTTTTCGCGTAGAAAGGGCCGCCGGGTTACAATCTCTCCCTTCAACGAGGTCAGCTCCTTGAGCATGCGCGTTCCGCGCCGCGCCGCGGCGGCTTTTTCTCCGAGGCAGTACGAGGGCAGCCTCGACGCGGAGGGATTGCGCATTGGCATCGTGTGCGCGCGGTGGAATCCCACCGTGACCGACGCCATGCTCGCGGCGGCCCTGGACACGCTGCGCCGGCGCGGAGCCCGTGCGGCGGACGTCTCGGTCGCCCGCGTGCCGGGGGCGTTCGAAGTCGCCGGCGGGGCAAAGGCGTTGATCGATTCGGGCCGCTTCCAGGCGGTGGTCGCGCTCGCGGCGATCGTGCGGGGCGAAACGACCCACCACGAGGTGCTCGGTCACTCGGTCGCGTCCGCGCTCGCGGCCCTGACGGTCGGGGAAGGCGTCCCGATCGGATTCGGCATCCTGACGTGCGAGACCATGGAGCAGGCCCTCGAGCGTACCGACAAGGGCGTGGAAGCGGCCGAGGCGGCGATCGAAATGGCGAACCTGCGCCGCCGTCTGGGGAAGTCGTAGATGGGCGCGCGCAGGAAGGCCCGGGAGCTCGCGCTCCAGATGCTCTACGAGCACGACGTCTCGGGCACCGAGCCCCAGGAGATGTTCCTCCGGTCGGACGATCTGCAGAAGGCTCCCGAAGGGATCCAGGATTTCACGCGCCGGCTCGTCTCGGGCACGCTCTCGCACCAGGCGGACCTCGACGCCATCATCTCGCGGCAGGCCGACCACTGGAGGCTGACGCGGATGCCGGTCGTCGACCGCAACATTCTGCGCCTCGCGCTTTTCGAGCTCTTGCACGAGCCCGAGACGCCCCGGCCGGTCGTCATCGACGAAGCGCTCGAGATCGCCAAGCGTTTTTCGACTCCGAAGTCCTCCCAGTTCATCAACGGGATCCTCGACGGAGTCCTCAAGGGGCGGCGCGGGGAGGCCGCGGAGTCTTGAGCCGCGGCTGCGGCATGGCGCTGGCCTGCGCGCTCTCCGCGGCGGCCGTGGGCGCCCGCGCCGACGAGCTCGCGGTGTACCGCGCGTCGGGGGCGAGCGCGGGGATCTTCGATCAGTACGACAACGACGGCTACTCGCTCGGGGTTTCGCCGGGGCCCGACGGCAGCCTGGAGTTGCGCGTGCAAGTCAGCGGGGGGGCCCTCGAGAGCCGGGCGCCCTTTCCGACGGGAGCGCCCCGAGACCTCGCTCTGCCTGTTTCGCCCGAGCGCGACGCCTACGCCCTCGAGCTCGTCGGGAAGGCAGGAACGCAGGCGCTGGCGGTCGAGCGGATCCTCGCGGGCATTGCCTCGTCCGTGCGCTACGACAACGACCGGGGGCGCAAGCAGGACCCGGCCTCGGTCTTCGCGTCGCGGCGCGCCCACTGCGTCGGTTTGGCGGAACTCGCAGTCGACCTGCTCCGGCGCGTGGGCATCAGCGCGCGCACGGTGCAGGGAGTCCTCCGCGCGAAATCCGGTACGGACGGCTACGATTCGCGCATCGGCGGCATCTACCACCGCTGGATCGAGATCTACTACGCCGACCGGGGCTTCGTCTTCTCGGACCCGTCGTCCTCGATCAACGGCGTGGACGCCCGCTACATCCCTTTCGGATCGCGGGCGCTCGAGCGCCCGCGCGGCCTGACCCTGACCGAGCTCGAGACCTCGGGGCGTCTGGACTACCCGCTGCTGCGGCTGCCCGATACGACGGTGCGGGTGCGGCCCGCAGGAGGCAGCCGGTAGGGCAGTAGCTGGTAGGAGAGCGGATCCCCACTACAGACTCCAGATTACAGGTTCCTTACTCTTCGGCTATATTGCCGGTCCGAATGGCCGAGAGATACGCTCCCTGCGAAATCGAAGCGAAGTGGCAGCGGCTCTGGGCCGAGGAGCGCGTCGCGGAAGTCGACACCGCCGTGCCGGGCAACGAGTTCTACATGCTCAACATGTACCCGTATCCTTCCGGCAGCCGGCTCCACGTCGGGCATGGGCGCAACTACATCCTCGGCGACGCGCTGTACCGCCGGGAGCGGATGGCGGGTCGCAGGGCGCTGAATCCGATGGGTTGGGATGCGTTCGGGCTCCCGGCCGAGAACGCCGCGATCCAGAGCGGAGTCCCTCCCCGCGAATACACGCTCGGCAACATCGCGCGGATGAAGGAGCAGTTGATCGCGCTCGGATGCCTCTACGACTGGTCGAAGGAGCTCGCCTTGTGCGACCCGGCCTACTACCGCTGGAACCAGTGGCTGTTCCTGCGGATGTGGGAGCGGGGCCTCGCGTATCGAAAGACGGCCCCGGTCAACTGGTGCCCTGGCTGCCGGACGGTGCTGGCCAACGAGCAGGTGGTGGACGGGCGCTGCGAGCGCTCGGGCGACGCCGTGGCGATCCGGGACCTGACGCAGTGGTTCTTCCGGGTCACCGATTACGCCGAGAGGCTGCTCGAAGGGCTGGATCGGCTCCCGCAATGGTCCGAACGCGTCAAGACGATGCAGCGTAACTGGATCGGTCGCTCCGAGGGCGCCGAGATCCTGTTTTCGGTCGAAGGCCTGGCCGAGCCCGTCACGGTCTTCACGACGCGGCCCGACACTCTGTACGGGGCGACATTCCTGGCGCTCGCGCCCGAGCACGCGATCGTGGCGCTCCTTGCGAAGGGTTCGGGCCGCGCGGAGGCGATCGGGGACTTTGTGAACCGCGTCCGGCACGAATCGCGCCTCGAACGCGAGGCCGAGGGCGGCGAAAAGGAAGGCCTCGCAACGGGCGCGTTCGCGGTCAATCCGGCTACGGCAGAGAAGATCCCGATCTGGCTGGCAAACTTCGTCCTTCCCGAATACGGGACCGGCGCCATCATGGGCGTGCCGGCGCACGACCAGAGAGACTTCGAGTTCGCGCGGAAATATGGGCTCCCGATTCGTCCGGTGTTCCGGACGGCGAAGGGGGAGATCGACCCCGGCGCCATGACGCAGGCGCTGCCGCACGACGGCTTCCTGTGCCATTCTGGCAGCTGGGACGGCACGCCGAACGGCCCGCAGGCGGTGCGCGTTGCGATCCAGTGGCTGGAGCAAAGGGGAGTCGGCAGGGGCAAGGTCGGCTACCGGCTTCGCGACTGGCTGATCTCCCGGCAGCGATACTGGGGCACGCCGATTCCCGCGATCCACTGCCCGTCCTGCGGTGTCGTGCCGGTGCCGGACGCGGACCTGCCGGTCCTGCTGCCGGAGGACGTCGAGTTTCGCGGCGTGGAGGGCAACCCGCTCGAGAAGTCCGAGGCGTTCGTCAATGCCCGGTGCCCCCGTTGCGGCGGGGCGGCGCGGCGCGAGACGGACACCATGGACACGTTCGTCGATTCCTCCTGGTACTACCTGCGGTTTCTCAACCCGCACGATGCCGCGAGGATGGTCGATCCGGAACGGGTCCGGCGCTGGATGCCGGTCGGCCAATACATCGGGGGGATCGAGCACGCCATCCTTCACCTCCTCTACGCACGCTTCATCTGCCGCGTGCTGAAGGACCTGGGCCTCGTGCACCTCGAGGAGCCGTTCGAGCGGCTCTTCAACCAGGGAATGATCACGCGGTTGAACGCGGCGACCGGGAAGATCGAGAAGATGTCGAAGTCCCGCGGCAACACGGTGTCGCCCGACGAGCTGATCGCCCGGTACGGCGCCGACACGGTGCGGCTCTACACGCTCTTCATCGGCCCTCCCGAAAAGGAATCCGAGTGGTCCGAGGACGGCGTGGCGGGCGCGTACCGTTTCCTGAACCGCGTTCACGATCTGTGCTTCCGCGTCGGAGAGCGCGGAGGCGACGCGAGGCCCGGCGACGCGCCCCGCGATACGCCCCTCTCCCGGCTCATGCACCGGTCGGTCGAGCGCGTGAGCGACGACGCCAGACGGTTCCACTTCCACACCGCGATCGCCGCGCTGATGGAGTTCCAGCGCGGCATCGCCGACGCCCTCGAGGAGGGGTCCGAGTCGCCCGCGACGGTGCGCGAGGCCACGAAGGCCCTACTTCAGCTGCTCCATCCCATCGCCCCGCACCTGACGGAAGAGTGGTGGCGGCGGTTCGGCGAGAAGGGGTTTCTCGTGGAGTCGTCCTGGCCGGCCTACGATCCGGATCTCGCGACACCCCTCGGAGTCACGCTCGTCGTCCAGGTCAACGGAAAGGTCCGCGGGAAGCTCGAGGTCGCCCGGGGAG
>JANMPW010000042.1:0-1562 GCA_031370065.1 Acidobacteriota bacterium | reverse complement strand
TGGAGCGCGAAGAGGGTCCGGTTGAAGTGACGGATGCCCTCGGTGGCCTTGTCCCGTACGCCGTCGTCGATGACCTTGCCCGACCAGAGGACGTTGTCGGCGATGAGGTAGCCCCCACGCCGCACGCGCGGCGCCGCCGCTTGCAGCGCGGCCGGGTATCCGTCCTTGTCCACGTCGATGAAAACGACGTCGAAGTAGCCCGTCGTTTGCTCGAGCGACGCGACCGCGCCGCCGACCTTGATCGTCACGCGGTCGACAAACCCCATGCGCTCGAGGTAACCCCGCGCCCGCTCGGCGTTGGCCGGGTCGCCGTCCGTGTAGAAGACCTGGCCGCCGCGGCCGACCGCGCGGGCGAAAAAGGCGGTGGAGTAGCCGATGGCGCTTCCCATCTCGAAGATGCGCTCGGCACCGATCGACCGCGCCAGGATCTCGAGGAGCAAACCCACTGCCGGACCGACGATCGGCACATCGTTCTGCGCCGCGTGCTCCTCCATCTCGGCGAGCACCGGGTCGCGCGTGGGCAGGAGGTCGAGGATGTACCGGTCGAGCGGGGGCGGGACGATCGGGGTCATCGGCGGATCTTATCGCCCTTATAATTCCCGCGATGCACCCCCTCGACACGCTCCTCTCGACCTTTCCCCCGGCGGAATTCGCCACCCTCGTCGCGATGCGGCGCGACCTGCATCGCCACCCGGAGACCGCGTTCGAGGAGCACCGCACGGCCGGCGTCGTCGCACGGCAGCTGCGCGCGATCGGGCTCAAGCCGCGCGTGGGCGTGGGAAGGACCGGCGTCGTGGCCGACGACGGCGCCGGCTCCGCGCGCCTCATGCTCCGCGCGGACATGGATGCGCTGCCCCTCCAGGAAGCGAACGAGGAAACCTACGCCTCCGCGATCCCGGGCCGGATGCACGCCTGCGGACACGACGGGCACGTGGCGATGGCCCTCGCGGTCGCCGGCCGCCTCGCCGCGAAGAAGCCCGAGGCACCCGTGCGGTTTCTCTTCCAGCCGGCCGAGGAGGGCCAGGGCGGCGCGCAGGCCTGCGCGGACGACGGCGTGCTCGAGGGAGTGCGCGCGGCCTTTGGCCTCCACCTCTGGAGCCCCCTTCCCGTCGGCAAGATCGGCGTCAACCGCGGCGCGCTCATGGCCGCCGTCGACCGCTTCGAGATCGCGGTCGAGGGCCGCGGCGGACACGGAGCGGCCCCCCACGAAACGGCCGACCCCATCGTGGCGGCCGCGCGCATCGTCGAGGCGCTCCAGACGGTGGTGTCGCGCGAGATCTCGCCCCTCGACGCGGCCGTCGTCACGATCGGCTCGATCCACGGCGGCACCGCCTTCAACATCATCCCGGGCTCCGTGCAGCTGACCGGCACGGCAAGATCCTTCACGGAGGCGACGGGCCGCGCGCTTCCGGAGAAGATCGGCCGGATCGTCGCCGGCACGGCCGCGGCCTGCGGCGTGCGGGCGACCCTGCGCTACGACCGCGTCAACAGCGCCACGGTCAACGACGCAAAGATGGCGGAGCTCGTCATCGAGACCGCAAGCCGCCTGCTCGGCGAGGAGA
>JANMPW010000540.1:0-6276 GCA_031370065.1 Acidobacteriota bacterium | reverse complement strand
CATCGCCGTCGCGCTCATCGACCTGATCATGCCGGTCACCGACGGCCTGACGCTCTTGGACGAGCTCCACCGCCGTGATCCCGACCTGGCCGTCGTGGTCATGACCGGCTACGGCACGATCGAAACAGCCGTGGAGGCGATCAAGCGGGGCGCGGAGGACTATCTCACCAAGCCGATGGACTCGCAGGCGGTGCGCAAGAAGGTGGCGCGGCTGGTGGAGGTCTTCGAACTGCGGGAGCGCGTGCGACAGCTCGAAGCCAATCTCGACCGGGCTCCGTGTTTCGAGACGATCGTCTCGGTCTCGCCCCCGATGCTCCGGGCCATCGAGCGCGCGCAGACCGTGGCCGCAACCGAGGCCTCGGTGCTGCTGGTGGGCGAGACCGGGACGGGCAAGGAACTGATGGCCAGGGCGATCCATGCGGCCAGCCCCCGGGCCGCCGGCCCCTTCGTAGCGATCAACTGTGGCGCGATCCCTCGCGAGCTCGTCGAGAGCGAGCTGTTCGGGGTCCGTCGGGGTGCGTTCACCGGCGCCTACGCGGATACGCCCGGCATCTTCGCAGCGGCCAACGGGGGGACGGTGTTTCTCGACGAGATCGGGGAAATGCCGAAAGAGGCCCAGGTCAAGCTGCTGCGGGTGCTCCAGGAGGGCGAGCTGCGGCCGGTCGGCAGCGCGAAGCCCGTGCGTGCGGACGTGCGGATCGTCGCGGCGACCAACCGTCCGCTGGCGGCGCTTCGAGACGAGGACTTGCGGCCGGATCTCTACTTCCGGGTCGCCATCGTGGTGATCGAGCTGCCGCCCCTGCGCGCGCGGCCGGAGGACGTGCTCGTGCTGGCGCAGACTTTCATCGGTCGGATCTCGCGCCGGACGGGCCGCCAGATCACGCTGGCCCGGTCTGCGGTGGACCTGCTGGTCAACTCCTCTTTTCCCGGCAACGTGCGCGAGCTCAATAACGTCCTGGAGAGCGCGACCGCGCTCTCGCGGGACGACCCGCACGTCATCACGGAGAAGGACCTGGCCCCTCTCCTGCGCCAATCCGGGGGCGCCCCGCTGCCCGGTCGCTTCGGCGAGCAGGCGCTCTCTCTCGAGACTGTGGAGCGCGCGGCGATCGAGCAGGCTCTGCGCCTTTGCCGGGGCAACCGCACGCGCGCGTCCTCCCTGCTCGGCATCTCCCGGGACACGCTCCACCGCAAGTTGCGTCAGTACCGCCAGGAGGGCTGAGCGCCGTTCTGGAGCGCGCGGAGCTCTTCCGTCAGATTCTCGGACGCTGACGCTTTTTCTGACACGACGTCTGCGCGGCCACGCGGGCAGCCGCCCTCCCGCCGCCATTGCCGGCAGGACTGGAAGTGGCTGCCGCGAAAGGCTTTTTCGTTATGAGCAGAGGTCGGAGCGCGCCGAGAAGACGAGTGGCAGATCGTGTGCAAGGAGGCAGGCCAGGAAAACAATTTCGTGTCATCGCAGCGGGCGGGGCTCGACACGGGAGGCAGGGGGCCTTCGGGGGCCCGGCTGTGGATTCGAGTCCTCCTGGCGATCGCCGCGGTCGGTCTCCTGCTCGCCGTTCTGTTCTGGGAAAGAAAGCAGTCCGGGAGCCGATGGTCCTCGCTCGTCGCCGGGAGCGCTCGGACCGGGGCGGCGCTGTTTCAGAAGAAGGGTTGCGCTTCGTGCCACATCCCCGCGGCGGGCCAGGCGCGCCAGGCCCCGGATCTGGCCGCCGACGTGTCGGGGCGGTCGAGGCCCGACCAACTCGTCACGGTGATGTGGAACCACTCGCCCCAGATGTGGGAGCGAATGCAGGCGCAGAAACTCGTCCAGCCCACCTTCAGCGAGCAGGAGATGGCCGACCTCCTCGCCTACGTCTACACGCTCCGATACGTCGGAGAGCCCGGCGACTCCGCACGGGGTGAGAGCCTTTTCGCCTCGAAGGGCTGCGTGGCCTGCCACCGCGTGCAGAGCCGAGGAGGTCTCGCCTCCGGGGACGTCTCGGCCCTCGACGCGACGATGACGGCGGTCGGCTGGGCGACCGCGATGTGGAACCACCCGGAGGCCAACGACGCCGGCCGGCCCCGCTTCGAAGGCCGCGAGATGAACGACATCTTGAGCTATGTCCGGGGCGGAGCAACGGCCCCAAGGCTGGACGAAGACCTGCTCAGAGCCGATTTCGGACGCGGCTGGCAGGTCTTCCGGGACAAGTCGTGCGCCGCCTGCCACTCGGTCAAAGACGAGGCCGGGCGCATCGGCCCCGAGCTCGGGCCGGGCCGAGAGCTGCCGGCCACCATTCTCGAGCTCGCCGGGTCGATGTGGAACCATTCTCCGGCGATGTTGCGGCAGATGGAGCATCTGCACATCAAGCGCGCCGTCTTCCGAAAGCAGGAGATGGCCGACCTGCTCGCGTTTCTCTACAGCTTTCGCTACGCCGAGCCGGGAGGCTCCCCGAAGGTCGGCGAGGTGCTTTTCGCGGGTCGCGGTTGCAGCCATTGCCACGGCCGGCGCGGACAGGGCACTGCTCAGGCGCCGGCGCTTCGCGGGCGCGGCAAGAACTACACGGCCGTGACGATGGCGACGGCCCTCTGGCGGCACGGCCCCGCGATGTACCGGCGCGCCCAGGACCTCGGCATGTCGTGGCCGCTCCTGGTCGAGAGTGACGTCGGGGATCTCATCACTTTCCTGAACACAGCGCCCGAGAACGAGCGGTGACCGAGGACCGTGGTCGGTGGGCGGCACCCGCTCTCGGGTTCCTCATTCCCTTCACGATCACGGCAGCGGTGGTCGCTTTGCTTCCCCACCACGGGCCGACAAAGCCGGTCCGCCAGCCGATCGCCTTCAACCACCGCAAGCACGTCGAGGAGGCCTCGCTGACCTGTTCGACCTGTCACCAGTTCTTCGAGACGGAGGCTTTTTCCGGCCTTCCGGCTGCCGACGTCTGCGCGATGTGCCACCTCGAGCCGCAGGGCAAGAGCGCCGAAGAGCGCGAGCTCGTCCGGCTGCTGAAGGCGGGCGCGCCGCTCGACTGGAAGCCGCTCTTCCGCCAGCCTTCCCACGTGTTCTCGTCGCATCGGCGCCACGTCGTGGTGGCGAAGCTCGATTGCCCGGTCTGCCACGGAGAGATCGGGAAGAGCACGGAGCCGCCGTCGCAGGTGCGGCGCCTGGTCATGAAGGACTGCATCGACTGCCACCGCCGCCGCGGTGCGGCGGCGGAGTGCACGACGTGTCACCGATGAGAAATTTCGGGAGCCTGTGATGGAACGAATCCCGAGCGTCAGCCGCAGGCGCTTTCTCGGTTTTGCAGCCGGTGTCGCCGCGGGGGCGGCGGCCGGCGTGCCGGCGGGCCGGGCGCTGGGCGACTTTCTCCACGCCACCGAACTGCCCGTGTACCCGCCGCGGGGGCCGGAGAGCTTCGTCCTTTCCGTGTGCGACCTCTGCCCGGGCGGTTGCGGCTTGCGCGTCCGGCGTATCGGCGAGCGAGTCGTCAAGGTCGACGGAAACCCGCTCCATCCGGTCAATGGCGGTCGCCTCTGCCCCCGCGGGCAGGCGGCTCTTCAGAGCCTCTACCATCCCGATCGCCTCGCAGGACCGCTCCGTCGGGTCGGGCCGCGTGGAGCGCTCCGATCCTTCGAGCGGGTCTCGTGGGACCGCGCGCTCGGGGAGATCGCCGCACGCCTCACGCCTCTGAGAGAGAAAGGACGGCCCGAGTCGCTCGTCCTGCTGCGCGGCGGCGCCCGGCGCGTGGGCAGCCGCCTGGCGCAGCGTTTTCTCGCGGCGTTCGGCTCGCCCAACGACGTGACACTGGACCGCGGCGAGGTCTCCGCCTCGCTCGCCCTTGAGCTCGGCCAGGGGCTGCTGGCCACACCCGCCTACGACGTCTCCTCCGCCGAGTACGTTCTCTCGCTGGGCGGCGCGCTGCTGGAGGCCTGGAGCTCGCCGGTCTACGCCTCGCGCTCGTACGGCCACTTCCGACAGGGCCGCACCGGCCGGCGCGGCAAGCTCGTGCAGGTCGAGCCGCGGCTCTCGATCACCGCCGCCTCGGCCGACCAGTGGATTGCCGTTCGGCCGGGCACCGAAGGGGTCTTCGGCCTCGGGGTAGCGGCGGTCATCGTCGCCGAGGGGCTTTACGACAGGGAGTTCGTCGCCGAACACACGGCGTGGCTCGAGGACGCGGTGGGGCCCGGGGGGGAGCGCCGGCGCGGCCTGCACGCGCTGCTCGAGCGCGACTACGGCCTGGAGCGCGTGGCCGAGGAGACGGGCGTGTCCGCGAACGTGATCCTGCGCGTGGCGCGAGAGCTCTCCGCCGCACGCCGCGGCATCGCCGTCGGTCCCCGCCGCGGCCCGCTGCTGCCCGGCACTCTCCACGGCCATCTCGTCGCCCAGACACTCAATGCGCTGCTCGGCAGCATCGACTCGCAGGGCGGCATGCTCGTGCCCGAGGAGACGCCGCTCTCCCCGTGGCCCCGGCTGCCCGAAGACGGGGTGGCGCGCCGCGGGCGCGCTCGTCCGCGCCAGGTCGGCGCGGGACGCGGGGAGTTAGCGACGCTTGCCTCCGACCCCGAGCGGCTTGCCGAGGCGATTCTTTCCGGTTCGCCGTATCCCGTCGAGGCGGTCCTGATCCTCGATGCGGACCCGGCTTTCGCCTCGTTCGCACCCGACCGCTATGCAGCGGCGCTCGAACGGGTCCCGCTGGTCGTCTCCTTCGCCACGATGCCGGACGACACGGCGCTTTACGCCGACTGGATCCTTCCGCAGGCGCATTTCCTCGAGCAATGGGAGCTCCACACGACGCCGCCGGGCGTGCCCTATCCCGTCGTCAGCCTCTCGCAGCCGACGCTGGCCCGGCCGCTCCACGACGTTCGGCCGGTCTCCGAGATCTTTCTCGAGCTTGCCCGGCGCACGGGGCCCGAGGTGGCCGCAGCGTTTCCCTGGAAAGACGTCCAGTCGCTGCTCAAGGCGGAGATGGAGGGCCTCTACGAGCAGAAGCGGGGCGCCATCATGGGCACGGCCTTCGACGAAGCCCTGGCCCGCATGATGGAGGGGGCGGGCTGGTGGGTGCCGGGCTACCGGTCCGCCGAGGAGCTCTGGACGAAGTCGCGGGAGACCGGCGGCTGGTGGGACCCCTTCTACGATCACGGCGACTGGGACCGCGTCTTGAAGACGCGCTCCGGACGGTTCGAGTTCCGGGCGGACGTCCTCGAGCGGCGGCCCCGAACGGCCGTGGCCGGCGGCCGTGAGCAGCCCAAGCCCGATGCGCTCGCCCTCGTGCTCTTCGAGCCCCTCGCCCTGGCGGGCGGCACGGGCGCCGAGCTGCCGTTCCTGCAGGGGATTCTCGACCCCGGTGAGGAGGAGCGGTGGGAGACGTGGGCGGACATCCATACGGAAACGGCCGCCTCGCTCGGGATCGCCGACCGGGACCGCGTGACCGTCTCCTCGCCCCACGGCGCCATCTTCGTGCGCGCCCGCGTGGGTCTGCGCGTCGTGCCCGGCGTCGTCGCGATCCCCGTCGGCCAGGGAAAGCGCGCCGGCGGGCGCTGGGCGGCCGGCATCGGGGCGAACCCGCTGCGGCTGGTTTCGGGGGAGCGGGAGCTCTACTCCGGGCTGCTCGATCCGGGCGCGACGAAGGTGCGGGTGACGAAGGTGGCCGGGGGCGAGCAAAGCCGCCCGGCGGAGAGGAAGGCCTAGGCGTGGCGCGCTGGGGGATGGTGATCGATCTGGACCGCTGCACGGCTTGTCAGGCGTGTGTGGTGGCGTGCCAGGCCGAGAACAACGTGGCGCCCGCCGGGCCGGAGCTCGCGGAGAGGGGCCGCGCGATCTCCTGGCTGCGTCTGGTTCCCTTCCAGGGAGGGGAGCACGGGACCCGACCGGAGTTGCGGCTCGTGCCCCTTCCCTGCATGCATTGCGAGCATCCCCCGTGCACACGGGTCTGCCCGGTAAAGGCGACCCAGATCGACCGCGAGGGGCTCGTCGCCCAGATTTACCCCCGGTGCATCGGCTGCCGTTACTGCACCACCGCCTGTCCTTACACCGTCCGCCACTTCAACTGGGACCGCCCGCAGTGGCCGCGCCCGATGGAGGACAGCTTGAGCCCGGACGTGTCCGTGCGACCCAAGGGGGTCGTGGAGAAGTGCACGTTCTGCCACCACCGCCTGCAGCGCGCGCGCGACCAGGCCCGGGCGGAGGGCCGGCCGCTGCGGGAAGGCGACTATGTTCCGGCGTGCGTCCAGACGTGCCCGACGGAGGCGATGGTCTTCGGAGACCTCGACGATCCGCGCAGCACCGTGACCCGGCTCTCG
>JANMPW010000034.1:0-3942 GCA_031370065.1 Acidobacteriota bacterium | reverse complement strand
GCTCGAACGCCCGCGCCCGGACTTCCGGGGGCATTCCGGCGCCGTGGTCGCTGACGATCAGCGCCCATGCGTGCCATTCAAGGCGCGGAAGGCGCAGTCGAACACGGGCAGGTGCTCCGGCTTGAAGCCCGGCGCGCCTTCGATCGTCCCCTTCTCGTCCGCGTACTCGACGATCGCGAGGACGTCCTCCGGCGAGTAGCCGAGGCGCTTCAGCGCCAGCGGCACCGTCTGGTTGACGATCTTGATCGTGCCGCCGCCGACGAGCTTCTTGTACTTGACGAGTGCCAGGTCCGGCTCGACGCCCGTCGTGTCGCAATCCATCATGAATCCGATCGTCCCGGTGGGCGCGAGCACGGTGACCTGGCCGTTCTTGTAGCCGGACTGGGTTCCGGATTCGAGCGCCGCGTCCCACACGGCCATCTGCGCGCGCGCGAGCTCGGCGGGAACGCCCGTGGCCGCCATCTCGTAGGCCGCCTGGCGGTGCATGCCAATGACGTCGAGGAAGGCCTCGCGGTTGGGCGCGTAGCCGGCAAAGGGGCCGAGCTCCCCGGCGATCTTCGAGGACTGGAGGTACGCCTGGCCGCACATGAGCGAGGTAATCGCGGCCGCGTAGGCGCGTCCCTCGTCCGAGTCGTACGGCACGCCGGCCGCCATGAGCATGGCGCCGAGGTTGGCGTAGCCCAAGCCGAGCGGCCGGAACTTGTAGGAGTTCTCGCCGATCTTGGGCGTGGGGTAGGAGCAGTTGTCGACGAGCATCTCCTGCGCCGAGATCACGACGTCGCAGGCGTGGCGGAAGTTCGCGACGTCGAACGAGCCGTCTTCCGCGTTGAAGAACTTCATCAGGTTCAAGGACGCGAGGTTGCAGGCCGAGTCGTCGACGAACATGTACTCGGAGCAGGGGTTTGACGCGTTGATCCGGTGCGTCGACTTGACGGGATTCCAGCGGTTGATCGTCGTGTCGTACTGCATGCCGGGGTCCCCGCAGATCCATGCCGAGTCGGCGATCTTCGCCATGAGGTCGCGCGCCTTGTACGTCTTGTACGGCTGCCCGGTGATGACTTCCTTGGTCTGCCACTGCCCGTCCGCCTCGACGGCCTGCATGAACTCGTCGGTCACGCGGATGGAGTGGTTCGCGTTCTGATAAAAGATCGAGGCATAGGCCTCGCCGTTGAAGGAGCCGTCGTAGCCGGCGTCGATCAGCGCCCAGGCCTTCTTCTCTTCGTTCGCCTTGGAGGTGACGAAGTCCTCGATGTCCGGGTGGTCGATGTTCAGGATCACCATCTTCGCGGCGCGGCGCGTCTTGCCGCCCGACTTGATCGCGCCGGCGAAGGAGTCGAAGCCCTTCATGAAGGAGAGCGGGCCCGAGGCCGTGCCGCCCGCGGAAAGGCCTTCATGCGATCCACGAATCGACGAGAGGTTCGAGCCCGTTCCCGAGCCGTACTTGAAAAGCATGCCCTCGGTCTTGGCGAGCGAGAGGATCGAGTCCATCGAATCGCCGCAGGCGTTGATGAAGCAGGCCGAACCCTGGGGCTTCTTCTCGATGCCGACGTTGAACCAGACGGGGGAATTGAAGGAGGCAACCTGGTTGACGAGGATCGCGGCGAGCTCGTCGTGGAAGGCGTCGCGGTCGGCAGCGGTCTTGAAGTATCCGCCCTTCTCGCCGTACCCGGTGATCGTCGCGGCCACGCGCTCGACGAGCTGGCGGACCGACGTCTCGCGCTCGGGCGTGCCGAGGCGCCCGTGGAAGTACTTCTGGACGACGATGTTCGTGGCCGTCTGGGACCACGATTTCGGGACCTCGACGTTCTTCTGCTCGAAGATCGTCTCGCCCTTCTCCGAGATGATGGCCGCGGTCCGCAGCTCCCACTCGATGGCGTCGTACGGCGAAATCGTCGGGTCCGAATAGACCCTGGTGAACGTGAGACCCCGGAGACCCTTTCCCGCGGTTCGGGGCCTTTCCCCGACAACCCCCTCGAGGTCTTTCAACCCTTTTTCCGTTGCACTCATCCCCTGCCCTCCCTTCCCCGTATGAACCTAGAAGCGAATGCTCCGCCTAAATATCTAAAAGCCCGTACACCCACCAAACGATGCGGAGAAACCGCCAGCGTTGCCAATCAGATTAAGACCGGCAGGAATACCGAGTCAAGCAAAAATACCAGATGTTGTGGTCGGGGGCCGCGAGGGCTCATGGAATGGTGGCACGTCGATTGCTGTTGAGCTCGGTGTGAGACGTATTTTCCGCGAGGAGCATCCAATGGCCATGAGCGAATTCGCTCTCGGTGCCCGCAGAGCGAGAGTTTCCTTCCGATCGGTCTTTCCGGTGGACGGGGCGCGCCTGGCGATCGGCCGCTTCAACAGGCCCCTGGCCGACGACGAGTGCCTCACGCTGCGCAGCGCCTGGGAGCGCTCGAGGCTGCCCGGCGTCGAGGATTTCGAGGTCACCGCAAATCAGGTCTCGTTCGTGACGCCGCCCGTCACCGTGGATGCAACCTGGCGCTCGATCGACACACTCCTCGCAACCTCCTCTTGAGGAACGACTTCCCGCCCGGTTGCACCTTCGGGTGCCCACAGACCATAATTGGAGTCTAGGAGATCTCAATGTCCACTATTCAATCCACCCCGACTCCGATCACGATGGGCACCGCCGGGCAGTTCCTGTCGCTGACGGATGCGGCGGTCGCCAAGGTCAAGTATTTCTCGGGAACGATGCCCGACTCGGAGGGCAAGCCGCTGCGCATCTTCGTTCAGGGCGGCGGCTGCTCCGGCTTCCAGTACGGCTTCACGTTCGACGCAAAGAAGGATGACGACACCATCGTCGCGACGGGCGGCATCGAGGTCGTCATCGATCCCCAGAGCGCGACCTATCTCAAGGACGCCACCGTGGACTTCGTGGAAGACATGCGCGGCGCCGGCTTCTCGGTCACCAACCCGAACGCCACCGGCGGCGGCTGCGGCTGCGGCAAGTCCTTCAACGCATAACCTCTGCTCGCGATCCAACCGCCAAAGCCCCGCTCGCGCGGGGTTTTTTCTTTCTGCGGAGAGAACTCGGGGACACGGGACTTTCTTTTCCAAGAAAATTCACGAGAGATGATGCTTGCGATGCGTGTCCGCTCCGGTGGACGGTGGCTCGTCGCGGCCCTCGCGGTCGCCGCGCTGCTCGTGGCCGGACGCATGCTCCCCTTGCGCGAGTGGCTCGCGGCATTCGGCCAATGGCTCGAGGGCCTCGGCCCCGCGGGTTATGCGCTCTTCGTCGTCGCCTATGCGCTCGTGACAGTGCTGATGATGCCCGCCGTGCTCATGACGATCGGCGCCGGATACTTCTTCGGCCTGCTGCCGGGCGTCGCTCTCGTGTCGGCCGGCGCGACGCTCGGCGCGGCCGCGGCCTTCCTGATCGCCCGCCACCTCGTTCGCGAGCGCGTCGCGCGGTACGCGGCCGCGAACCCGCGCTACGCCGCGATCGACCGCGCCGTCGGGAAAAAAGGCTGGCCGATCGTCTTCCTGCTGCGCCTCTCGCCCCTCGTACCGTTCGTTCTTTCCAACTACTTCTACGGGCTCACGGCGATCCGCTTCTGGCCGTACGTCCTCTCGAGCTGGATCGGGATGGTCCCCCTGACGTTTCTCTACGTCTCCTTCGGCGTTGCGGGCCGAGAGGCCGCGGTGCCGTCGGCAGGCCCTGCGGCAGCGTGGAAATGGGGACTGCTCGCGGCCGGGGCTCTCGTCACGCTCGCCGCCACCGTATATGCGGGGAAGGTGGTGAAGGGGGCGCTGGAAGAATCCGACGGCAGACGGCGGTAGGCGGTAGGCGGTCTGCGGTCTGCGGTCTGCGGTCTGCGGTCTAACTACGCGGGCTACCTCTTCGCCGCGTCGAGCGTCGTCAGTGTCGTCGATTCGCGCTGGAGCACGTTGACACCGTAGCCCTTCTTCGTGATGAAGACGACGTCC
>JANMPW010000731.1:0-2085 GCA_031370065.1 Acidobacteriota bacterium | reverse complement strand
GCGCGCTGCGTCGTGGCATCGTTCCAGATCACGACGCGGTTGGCCAGCGGGATCGGAGCCACGTCGACGGTGAACCGCGCCGCGCCCTTCCAGTGGCCGAGCATCATCTTGTACGTCGACTCCCCTTTGCCCGCCTTCATGAACAGGGCCGCCGAGTACTCGGCGAACGATTCCGAGAGCCACGCCTCCTCGTCGCTCGGCATTTTCACGGCGTGACCCCAGTACTGGTGCGCGATCTCGTGCGCGATGCGTTCGTTAACGCCACCGGAGTAGAGCTGGCTCAGCAAGTCGTCGAGCGGATTGAACGCCTCCTTCGTGATGAACATGACGCCGGGCGGAGCCTGGCCGAAGCCGTAGTCGCTGATCTCGATGATGTTGAACTCGGGAAACGGGAAGGGCCCCAGGAACTCCGTGTAGAACCGGATGATCGTCGCGGTCAGATCCGTGAGCTGCTTGACGGCCCGGTCGTTTTTCAAGGCGTAGGTGGCGACGCGGATCGTCACGCCGTCGCGCACTTGCTCCTTGTAGGTGTAGTCGCCCGCCAGGATCACCGCGAACATGATCGGATGGTCCTCCCGGGTCTCGAGCACGTTCTCGTCGCCCTCGACGGTCCGGCGGATCGTCCTCCCGCTCGCAAACGGGAGGAAGGGCTTCTTGACGCGAACGACCGAGTGAAATGTGTAGTACTGCTCGCAGAGCTCGGGCTGGGGGAACCACGACCAGACCCCGAGCTCCCAGTAGCTGTTTCCCCCCGGATGCACGAGGAAGTCGCCATCCAGCTCGAACCGGACCTTGACCGGCTTGTCGGCAGGCGCGGACTCCCTCAGCTGGATGATCAGCTCGTCCCGGTCGTGGAAAAAGCCGAGCGACCGGCCCGCCTCGTCGGTCACCTTCCGGAGGTGCTCCGACCGCGTCGTCAGGTGCGCCCCGAACGTCGTGTACACGGTCGAGTCGAGGTCGAAGCGAAAAACGCCCTGCGGAACCTTCTGGGGCACGAGCGTCTCGACGTCCGAAAGCTTGACGTCCTTGCCGTCGGAGGCCGCCACCTCGACGTCCACGTCGGCGAGGACGAACCGGGGCCGCGGCGGGTCGCGGCGGTCCCAGCCGGTGGGCTGGTGGGAAAGCCGCACCGACCATAGCGCGTCTTTGAGCTTCGCCTCGTTCGTGTTTCTCTCGCGCAGGACGCTCAGGCTTTCGAAAGGATTCTCCATGCCGTCGCGGACATAGACGAGGTCGTCGGTGCCGCCCTCCATCTCGACCCACAGATAGGGCGCCGTCGGAGCGTTGAACTTCTGGAGCGCAAAGCCGAAGGAGCGCGGCGAGCCGCGGCGGCGGCGGAATTCCTCTTCGTGGGCCTGGAAGCTCGCGGAAAGCGGCTGCGCAACGAGGCCCGAAAGTTCCGGGAGCGGCGCTCCAGCCGCGATCCAGAGCAGTTTCGTGAACTTGTCCCGCAGCCGCACGCCCTTGTCCGTCTTCTCGGGCTTGAGGCCCGAGGACTTCTTCGCGACGTACGTGACCGCGGGAGCCTCGATGGCGTCGACCGACAGGTACTCCATCGTCCCGCTGCCTTCGAAGAAGAGGCCGACCACGTCCGCGCCGGCTTTCACGAACGCCGCGCGGCCCGACGTCAGCACGCACTCGAAGTGGCCCGAGGTCAGCTTCAGGTTGGCCACGGGCGCCGACTCCGACGCGATCTGGAGCTTCTCGAAGCCTTCGACGGTCTCGACCAGCCCGGGCGTGGCGGTTGCGCCGCGCGCGGCGCCGGAGGCCGCTAGGATTCCCACGAGGACGAGTCCGAGCGATCTGATTCTCAACATCCGTACTCCAATCCGGCATGCGCCGAGGAAATCCGGGCGGCTGCTTCTTCGAGCTCGAGCGGGTGTTGATCGAATTGTACGACACCGGAGATGCCTCGCGATCCAATTCAACCGCTCGAAGGCATCAGGGTCGTCGAGACGATCGAGGCAGGCAAGACGGTCCCGGCTGCTCCCCCGGATCCGACAACTCGCGCGCGGACGAGCGAGCGCGTGATAAGACTTCGGTCGGCGCCGGCTCCCGGGGCAGGTCGACGAAGAGCAACGAAAC
>JANMPW010000684.1:0-3541 GCA_031370065.1 Acidobacteriota bacterium | reverse complement strand
CGCAAACCTGTCTCGCTCTTTCGCGCGGCGGATCTCTCAGCCATCGGCTCCTCGAGCGCAAACGGTTTCGCCGCCTGCAGCGACGGCATCAATTTTTGGATCACGCTGCAGGGCGCCGGCCAGCTCGACCGCTTCTGACCCCGCCTACTCGTACACCCGCTCGTTGATCGTCAGCCGCTCGAGGTAGACGGTCTCGCAGGAACCGGGGCCCTCGTCCTCGCGCGAGGTGCTCGTCCCCCAGTGGAACCCGGGGTCGCTGACGCCGTCGACGTCCACGAGCCAGCCTAGGAGACGGACGTCGTCGCCCTCGGAGATGCAGCGCACTGCCGTTCGCAGGCGGGCGGTGCGCGGAATCACGTGCACGTTGGCGGCGTGCGACACGATCGTGCCGCGGTCGAGCGAGCCCTCCTTCGTGCGCCAGAAGAAGAAGCGGGAGTACTGGCTGTAGGAGATCCGGCCGACGAAGGGCGGCGCGAGAATCGGTCCCCAGGCGAGGGCGAGGTCCTCGGGGATGAGGGCAGCGGCTGCGCCAAAACGATACGCCCGGTCGCTCACGACGCGCGCCGACTGGTCCCACCGAAACCGCGGCGTCAGGCGGTACCGGCGGCCCCCGGCGAAGTGCTCGAATGGCGCGCGCTCCTCCTCGATCTGGGCGGGTTCGGTGCGGACGTCCGGCCGGGGCGCCGCATGGTGGGACAGCAGCCGCAGCTCGAGCGGGTGGCGCAGGGCGAACACCAACAGGCCCGAGGCCGCCAGGATCGCCAGGGTTCGTTGCCGCATGGGTGCTCCATTGTCGCCCCGATCACTTCCTTATTGACAACCCGCTGCCGGCGCGACGGATAATCCGCTCCTTCTTCGATTCGTCCTGACTGAAGTCTTCAACCGCCAACCGGATTCAAGGAGAGATGAATGCGCAAGCCGGTGCTCACGCTCTGGACGCTGCTCGGTCTCGGTCTCGCGGGACTCGCCTTCGCGGCCGATCCGCCAAAGGAAGATGCGAAGGACAAAAAGCCCGATCCGGCGGCGGACATCAACAAGCCGCGCGCCGACGCGCGCCGGATCGCCTTCGAAGCGACCGAGAGCACCTGGATGTCTGTCGACGTGTCGCCCGACGGATCGACTGTCGTCTTCGATCTCCTCGGCGACATCTACGCCGTGCCCGTCGCGGGGGGCGCGGCCCGGGCCCTCACGAGCGGCCCGGCCTACGACCTGCACCCGCGCTTCTCGCCCGACGGCAGAACGATCGCCTTCACGAGCGACCGCAGCGGCATCGAGAACATCTGGCTCATGGACGCCGACGGCAAGAACGCGCAGGCCCTCTCGACCGAGAAGGACTCCTACGTGCGCAGCGCCTCCTGGACACCGGACGGCAACTACCTGATCGCGCGGAAAGAGGACGGCAAGCGCGCCGGCATCCCGCCTGTCGAGCTCTGGATCTACCACCGCGAGGGGGGCGGCGGCATCAAGCTGACCTCGTCGGACGACGTGAGCAACGCAGGCGGAGCCGTCGCTTCGAAAGACGGCAAGTCGATCTACTACTCCGCCCGGATGCGCAAGTTCAACTACATCCCGAACCTGCAGGACGGGCTCTGGCAGATCTGGCGCTACGACCGGCAGCGCGCCGAGAGCTTCCCGGTCACCGGCGGCTTCGGCGGCGCCGTGCGGCCCGCCCTCTCGCCCGACGGCAAGACGCTCGTTTTCATCTCGCGCCGCGACGACGACACGGTCATGGTCGCCCGCGAGCTCGCCTCGGGGTCCGAGCGGATCCTCGCGCGCGCCGTCACACGCGACGAGGAGGAGGGCTTTGCCCAGATGGACCTCTGGCCCAACTACGCCTTCACCCCCGACGGGAAGTCGCTCGTCTTCTCGAACAACAGCAAGCTCTCGCGCATGGACGTCGCGACGGGCGCCATCCAGGAGATTCCGTTCACGGCGGCCGTCGAGCAGTTCGTCGCGCCCCGCGTGACCTGGCAGGAGAAGATCGAGAGCGGGCCGGTCAAGGCGCGGATCCTGCGCTGGCCGAGCCAGTCGGCCGACGGCAGGACGATCGCCTTCGAGGCCTTCGGCCGGGTGTGGCTCCAGGAGATCGCGGGCGGAAAGGCCGTGGGGAGTCCCCGCCGGCTCACGAAGGACGACGCGACGCTGCCCCGGCGCGAGTACGCCCCCGCGTTTTCTCCCGACGGAAAGTGGATCGCCTACGTGTCGTGGAGCGACGCCGAGGGCGGCCAGGTGTGGAAGGCGCTCGCTGCGCCGGGCGTGCCGCCGGTCAAGCTGACGAAGCACGCGGGCCACTATGCCAACCCGGCGTGGTCGCTTCGGGGCGACCGCATCGCAATCCTGCGAGGATCCGGCCTGGAATTCCGCGGCAAGCAGCCCGAGGAGGAGGACTTCTTCGAGCTCGGCGTGCTCGACGCGACGGGCGGAGAAATCCGGCCGGTCACGACGATCAAGCTGGGGGAGGGGCTGAGATTCCACCCCCAGGCTTTCTGGAGCGCGGATGGAACACGCATCTACTTCCGCGATCCGGTGGAAGCGAAGAAGCCGACCGACGACCCGAAGAACGACCTCGTCTCGGTGCGCCTCGACGGCACCGACAAGAAGCGGCACCTCCGCTTTCCCGCCGTCGACGACATCGTTCCGTCGCCAGATGAGCAGTGGATCGTCTTCACCTCGCGCGACAACGTCTACGTCACGGCCTTCCCCGGCGTCCTGACGAAGGAGCCGCCGGAGGTGGGGCTCAAAGAGGGTGCCGTCCCCGTCTATCGCCTCTCGGACGACGCCGGCGGCTACGTGCGCTGGGCCGACGCCGGCAAGACGATCACGTGGGCGCTCGCCAACACGTTCTACCGGCTACCGCTCTCGTCCGCTCTCGACTTCGCGCGCGCGGAGCGGCGCAAGGCCGAGGAAAAGGCGAAGCAGGAGGACGCGAAGAAGGCGTCCCCCGACACCGACAAGGAGAAGGCCGACAAGGAGAAGGAAAAAGTCCAGGAGGCGCGCGTCCCGAAATCCGAGACGATCGAGATCGCGCTGACCGCGCCGCGTCCGGCGCCGGAGGGCTCCTTCCTCCTGCGGGGCGCGCGCGTCATTCCGATGAAGGGCGACGCGTTGATCGAGAACGCGGACATTCTCGTCACCGGAAACCGCATCGTGGCGGTCGGCCCCACGGGCTCCCTCGCCGTGCCGGCGGGCGCTCGCGTCTACGAGGCGGCCGGCAAGACCGTGATCCCCGGCTTGATCGACACCCACGCGCATCTGCATTACTCCGGGTTCGAGCTCTTCCCGGAAGTGAAATGGGAGTACCTCGCCAACCTCGCCTACGGCGTCACGACGGTTTACGACCCGTCGGCTCCCTCGCTCGACGTCTTCGCGCAGGCGGAGAACGTGGAGGCGGGGCTGATGGTCGGGCCGCGCGTCTACTCTTCAGGCGACGTGCTCTACGGCGGGCAGCAGGCGGGCGTCTTCGCCGAGGTGAACAACCTCGACGACGCGAAGCACCAGGTTCGCCGCATGAAGGCGTACGGCGCGCGGATGATCAAGGTCT
>JANMPW010000678.1:0-1648 GCA_031370065.1 Acidobacteriota bacterium | reverse complement strand
AACTCCTCGAACAGGCGCTGGGTCGAGCGACGCTCCCGCCGCGGCAGCTTGGCTTCCTGCTCCAGGATCTCGGTCAAGACCTCGACCCACTCGCCCAGCTTCGGCGCCGGTTGCACGCCGCGCTCGTACTTGAACTCGGTCGCCTGTCCGCGGATGACCTTGCGCACCGTCGCGCGTGACACCCGCAGCGTCCGCACGATCTCCTTGATGGGCCGGCTCTGCTCGAAATAGGCGCGCCGGATCTGCCCAATCATGTCCACGCCGATCATCCCCAAAACCATTCCCAGCCGACACCGGCCTAAAGGAAGGGACGCTGACACACAGCGTCAAAGGGGATCAGGATTGGACGCGAAAACCGCCCCTCAGGGGGTCAGGATTGAACCTGATCCGGGTCATACCGGCGGAGGGACAGGAAGACTAGCTGCCCACGACGCTCATCCCGGATCTCCATGTGCGTGTTGCACGCGACCGGAGATCTCCGTGGCTAAATCGAACAAGCTTCACCCGCCAAGCAAAAAATCAGCCCGTCGTGAATTAAGACGCGTTAGTTCTTGACCCGCGTCTGTACGATGAGTAGGCAGTTGAAGAATTTCGCATGCCTTAATTTTGGTTTCGCACATGTCGAGCAACCCCGTCGGGCGACCACGTGACCATGCGCTGGTAACCCTGTTCGGTAGCCAGCGGGCCGTCATCGGCGTGATTCACCTGCTACCCTTACCCGGCTCACCTGACTACGATGGCGAGTCAATGGAGATGATTTGCGGCCGAGCCCTACAGGACGGGCGATCCTACGCGGCGGCCGGGTTCGACGGCCTGATTGTCGAGAACCACGGCGATATACCGTTCCTGAAGCCGAACGATCTCGGACCTGAGACAGCCGCCTCAATGGCAGTGGCTTCGGAAATCGTCCGACGAGAGGTTGGATTGCCCGTAGGCATCAACGTTCTTGCGAACGGAGCGATCGCGGCCCTCGCGGTGGCGAAGGCCGCCGGTGCAGGCTTTATCCGCGTCAATCAATGGGCTAACGCATACGTCGCCAACGAGGGTCTGATCGAGGGGCCCGCGGCACAGGCCATGCGCTATCGCAGTCAGCTTCGGGCCTCCGACGTGCGCATCTTCGCCGATGTCCACGTCAAGCACGGCGCGCATGCGATCACCGCAGATCGTAGCATCGCCGAGCTAACCCGGGACGTAGAGTTCTTCAACGCCGACGTCGTAATCGCGACGGGTCAGCGGACGGGCGATGCGGCGACACTAGACGAAATCCGAGCGATCAAGGTGGCGACAACGTTGCCCGTCGTCGTCGGTTCCGGGGTCTCGGCTAAGAATGTCGCCGAGACCCTCAGCGTTGCCGATGGCGTGATCGTTGCCAGCTCGCTCAAGCGTGATGGCTTATGGTGGAACGAGGTCGACCCCTTGAGGGCGACTTCGTTCATGGCTGCGGCGAGGCGCGTAATGTGACGCTGCTCGTGCTCGGCAACGCAACGGTCGATCTATCCTACTCAGTGGAGCGCCTACCCGTTCCTGGAGAGACCCTGCTCGCACGTGACAGACGGGTCGATGCCGGCGGCAAGGGTCTAAATCAGGCGGTTGTGGCGCATCGCGCAGGTGTGCTGGTCTGCTTGGTGGCCGCAATCGGATCCGACCA
>JANMPW010000674.1:0-1660 GCA_031370065.1 Acidobacteriota bacterium | reverse complement strand
GCCCGCTCGAGCTGCACCATCCCTTCGGCGTTCGACCGTCTCCGCTGTGCAACCTCGTCGGCACTGTCGAGACTGTGGAGCGCCGCCTCCTGCGCCGCGCTCGAAACGTCGAATGCACGCTTGACCTTGTTCACCGCAGTGACGACACCAGGTGAGGCAACCATGTACCCCACCCGCAGCCCGGCGAGGCCGTAGATCTTCGAAAACGTGCGCAGGACGATCACGCGCCGGCCCGCCTTGAAGTACTCCCCGATTCCGTCGACGTAGTCGGGATCGTCGATGTACTCGAAATACGCCTGATCGAGCACGGTCAACACGTGATCGGGCACACGGTCGAAGTACGCGTCCAGCTCCGCTCGACTGTTCGTCGTCCCGGTCGGGTTGTTCGGGTGGCAGACGTACACGAGCTTCGTGCGCTCGGTGACCGCGTCGAGCAGCCCTTGCAGGTTGTACCGATGGTCGAGCAGCGGGACGCGCACCGGTGTGGCGCCGAGCTTGATCGCGTCGATCACGTAGCTCGGAAACGACGGCCAGCCACACACGATTTCGTCGCCTGCTTCGAGAACGGCCTGGCAGAGGCAATCGATGACGCCGTCGGCGCCCGATCCGACCGCCACCTCCTCGAACCGAACATCGTGTTGTTCCGCGAGCGCGGCGCGCAACGCGAATGCGCCCCCGTCCGGGTAGCGGTTCAGCTCACGCGCGTGTCGCTCAAGCGCCTCGAGCGCGGCCGGGAACGGCCCGAAGGGCCCCTCGTTCGACGCGAGCTTGACGACGCGACCGAGGCCGAGCTCGCGCTGCACCTCTTCGATCGGTTTCCCCGGCTCGTACGGAACGAGCTCCGCAATGGAGCGGCGAAAGAACGACGAGCTGCTCACTCGGTCGGCGTCGGCCCGTCCGAGCTCTTCTTGCGCCAGAACATCAATCCCGCACCCGCCGCCGCGACGGCAGCCACGATCGCGGGCTTGTTCGGCTTCTTCGTCTCGCGGTCGAGCGTCGGGACGGCTGCCTTCGCCTTCTTCTTCGCGGCCCGCTTGCCGACTTGCCACACCGTCCAGCCGAGGACGGCGTTACGCCTGTTCACGATCCCCATGGAGGCTCCTTTCGTCTCCGCGCAGGCTAGATGATCGCTGCCGAGAACGAGAAACGGCCCCATGGGGGGCCGAATCTCGGGAGAAACACCCGGAACACTCTTCACGAGGCCCCGGGCTGGGGACGAGGGCACGTCCTACTGGTTGAGATGCCGCCCCCCGAGCAAACTTGCGCCTGAATATTTGCCAGGCCCTGAGCCGCTATGCCTTCGCAGGGGCCCTCCGCTTGGGCGGCAGGTGAATCGCCCGTCCCAGGGCCACGAGCCCGGCTTCCTTGATCGCCTCCGAGAGGGTTGGGTGAGCCGCCATGCCGTCGGCGACCGTCTCGACCGTGGACTCGGCGTCGAGCGCCACAACTCCCGCCTCGATCAAGTCGGTGACGTGCGGCCCGACCATGACGAGGCCGAGCAGCTCGCCGTAGCGCGTCTCGTGGATCGACTTCACCCAGCCGACAGTCTCGTTCTGCATCACGGCCCGCGCGTTCGCGACCCAAGGGAAGACGCCGACCGCGACGTCGTCGCCATACTGCTCGCGCGCTTCGGTCTCGGTCAGGCCGACGCCGGCAATCT
>JANMPW010000665.1:0-3367 GCA_031370065.1 Acidobacteriota bacterium | reverse complement strand
AGGTAGTAAAAGATCGTGTAGCGGTGGATCGGCACTTCCTTCTTCGCCGCGAGATGGGCGATTCCGTCCCATCCGATCCGATCCCTCAGCCAGGCGGCCGGGGACAGGCGCGCGGCCGCGGCGCGGCCGTCAGGCTCGCCGGATGACAACCTTGTCCCCTCGCACGGCGACGTCCAGCCTGGTGAGCGGCTTTGGTGGAGGTCCCGAGATGTTGGTGCCATTGGCGTCATACACGCCGTTGTGGCAGGCGCACCAGATGTCGCTGCGGTCCCCTCGGTACTGAACGGTGCAGGCCAGGTGCGTGCACGTGGCGGTCAGCGCCTTGAGCTCGCCCGCCGCCGTCCGAAAGAGGATCACCGGCTTGCCGGAGAAGGGGACGATCCGGCCCGAGTTGGGAAGGATGTCCGAAGCCTTCACGTCGAGCTCGATCTCGGAGAGGGAAGGCTCGGAGCTCAAGGGCGGAACGACGAATCGCAGGACCGGATAGAGAAAGGAGACGACGCTCGCTCCGAGGCTCGTGCCGAGGAGGTAGGTGAGCCACCGCCGGCGGGATTGTTCCTCTGCGACGTCCATCGAGATGACACAGAGCTTATGGCCGCTGCGAAGGAACCGAGTGATGAATCTGCATCAGGCCGGCGGACGCCCGACGCCCAGGATGGGAGAGGGGGAACCATGAGCCTCGACCTCGAGGGCCTTTCGGGGGCTTCGGCGGCGTGCTAGGAGGCGCGGGACGGGGCGTGCTCGGGCTGAAAACCCGGAAAGCGCTCGCGCATGGAGTTCGAGACATGGCATCGCCAGCAGACGCGCTGGTGGGTCGCCATCACCTGCGCTATCTGCTCAGGCGAAATCTCCTCCCACTCGACCATCTTCCGGTCCGGGGTCAGGAGCGCCGGCTTGTGCTCGACCCAGTGGATCTCGCCGATGTCCTTGCCGCAGAGGCCGCACGAGGCATTCTGGTACCAATCGACGAGCATCGTGCGCACGACACACTCTGCCGGGGCCGCCTCGATCTGCGCAAGGCAGGGTTGGCCGCAGAGCTTCCGCTCGGGCCATCGCGAGCAGGAGCCGAGTCGCAGGTCCGGCTCGCCGATACCGCTCGAAGCCATGATGCGGCTTGCGTCGACACGCACCGCGGCGGGAGAGTCCGTCTCGGGACAGGTCACGACGCGCGTACCGCGGTACTTGAAGCGGGCGCGCCCTGCCACCCAGAACACGGGAAGAAGCGAAAGGGCCAACAGGATCAGGAAGACTTGCAGAAGCGCCATACGTCACCCCCCTGGGAGACGGCATCAGTCTAGGGAGCTTGCACCTACCGGCGCGTGATTCAAGTGCATCAAACGGCGGCCGCCCCAGACGGGCGAGCGACCGGGCCCTGTTAGAGGACTTGCTTAGCGCGCAGCTCGGTGAAGATGACCGAACCGAGGAGGACGACGGCCGCGAGCAGGAGCAGCGGTCCGAGGATCATGAAACCGGCGAAGAGGTACGCCGTCTCCTTGACGAGCAGGGCGAACGCGAGAACGACCGCCAGGGCCGTCAACAGTACGGCGAGCTTCAGGCGAAGCATGCCCCGGAGAGGGGTCGCGGAAGGTGCCGTCATTCGAGGGCCTGCTTCGGGACTTCGAGGGTCGCTTCGTCGGCGTGGTGCGCCGGGCCGTGGCAGTCGAGACAGGAGTCTTTGCCCGTCATGAGCCGGGGAATCTCATCCTTTTCGTGCTTGGCGAGGAAGTTCTGCGCGCCGCCGTGACAGGAGAGGCAGCGCAGGTTCGAGTAGGGCTTGCGGATCTTGATCAGCGTCGGGTACTTCCCGGCGATGTTGTAGTAAACGTGTCCGAGGCCCGCGAGCTTGGCGCTCACGGTGCCGAACATGCCGTAGTCGCTGTGGCACGTGTAGCACTGGTCGCCCTGAATGTAGCGATTCTTGTAGTGCGTGGCCGCCAGGGAAGCGCTCTTCGGATTGCGCAGGTCCGCGACGTGGCTTTCCATGACATGACAGGACCCGCAAGCCTCGACGCTCATGGACTCCTGCATACCGTGGGCGGTCGCGAGGAACACCACGACGACCGGGATGACGAGGATGGCGCCGAAGAGCAGGGCTTTCGAGACGGCGGTGACTCCGTCTTTGTGGATCATCCGCCAGACGAGGGCGAGCAGGACGAGATTGAAGAGGGCGAAAAGGAGCCCGACCCACTGCACCCACTGGCTCGTCGTTCCGATCCAGCCCCGCGGCTGGGGCACGCCGAAATCCGCGGGATCCGCCGTCAGGGGGCCCGCGGCCAGGAAGAGGAGGATGGAGGTGAGGCGCAGCCTCACTTCTTGCTGCCGGGGTAGTCCTTGAGCCAGGCCCCGTCGACCGCCTTGGCGTTACGCTTTTCCTTTTCCGCGATGAGCCACTTGCCGACGTCGTTACTTTCGTGCTGGCCCTGGTCCTTCTTGGGAAGCTTGTCGACGTGGCAGTACTGGCAGTTCTTCGCGTCGACGCCGGCCGCCTTCGCTTGCTTTTGGATGTCCATGGTGGCCGAAGAAGTCGCGCTCAGCGCGATCCACCCACACCATACGAGCAGGGCCACCATGGCGCCGAGACGGGATCCTTTGGTCTTCATCCAGAGTCCTCCTTGTCGCGGCTCATGCCGCAAGCGGAAAAATGATAACAGCCTACGGTCTCCAGTGCAGTCCGACGTAGTACCGGTTTCCGTTGTAGTTCGCCAGCGGGCCCGCCTGGTCGAAGGCCACGCGCTCGTTGTACTTGTCCTGGAGCCACTCGAAGTCGAGCCCGAGGTTCTGGAGGAAGAAGTACTCCGCCAGGGCGCGGATGCGGTCCACGGTGAACGGAATGGACCCGTTGTTGTTCATCCAGAGGTACGCCCCGTCGAGCGAGAGGCGATCCCACTGGAAGTGGACGCCGCCTTCCCAGTTGTGCCCGAACTCCTGCTGCTCGGTCGGAACGATGTCGAAATTCTGGGGGACGCGGATGAGGATCTTGCGGTTCGTCAGGAACTCGCCGCCCGAGCCGCGCACCGTGAGCATGTTTTTCAGGAGCGTGATCTCGAAGTCGCCCTGCAACTCGCGGACCTTCGTGTTGTAGCCGATTTCGACGATGTCGTCGGCGGCGTGCGTCTCGCGGAAGAAGGCGCCGAGCTTCAGGACGTCCTTGAAGTTCCAGACGCCCCGGACGTTGTAGCGGTCCCGGTCGATGTAGTCGGTCCGGAAGATCGGCCGATTAGCGGAATCGTGGTGGTAGTCGGCGGTGACCGTCAGTCCCGACTGGGAGAAGGAGGCCCCGCCGCCGTAAGTGTTGACCCGCCGCTCGAAGCGGCCGCCCTGGCCGCCCGGGATCACGATCGACGCGGCGTCGGGTGTGGCGGTCACG
>JANMPW010000637.1:0-1951 GCA_031370065.1 Acidobacteriota bacterium | reverse complement strand
GCGCTTCTTCATCATGAAGACGCGCACCGGCAAGGCGATGCGCGCGGTGTCGTTCAGCCTGGACGCGGCCCGCCTCATGGGCATCTCGACCGACTGGATCATCTCGGTGACCTTCGCGCTCGGCTCGGCGCTCGCGGCCGCAGCCGGTGTGCTCATCGGGATGCAGATCCCGAAGATCGATCCCCTGATGGGCATCATGTACGGCCTGAAAGCGTTCGTCGCCGCTGTCCTCGGAGGCATCGGCAGCATTCCGGGCGCGGTGCTCGGGGGCCTTCTGATCGGCACCTCGGAGGTCATGGTCGTCGGCTACCTCTCATCGACCTACCGGGAGGCGATCGCCTTCGCCATTCTCATCCTGGTCCTCATTCTTCGGCCGCAGGGCCTTCTCGGGCGAGTGCAGAAGGAGAAGGTATGAAGGGCCTGCTTGCAGGCGGGGCGCTCGTCGCGGCGCTGCTCGTGGTCAACGGCCTGCTTTCGGGCGGTCTTCTGCCCGGCGTCTCGATGTCTCCATACCTGGTGCAGGTCCTGTGCCTCGCCGGCATCAACATTACGCTCGCGGTGAGCCTGAATCTCATCAACGGTTTCACCGGGCAGTTCTCGATCGGCCACGCGGGCTTCATGGCGATCGGTGCATACGCCTCGGCGTATTTCACCGTGACCTTCGGCGAGCGGCTGCAGGCGGTCTTCGGTTTCCTTCCGGGCTTCGGGCGCGACAGCGTCGTGCTCCTCGTCGCCCTTTCGATCGGTGCGGTTCTCGCTGCCATCGCCGGCTTCTTCGTGGGCGTGCCCTCGCTGCGGCTGAGGGGCGATTACCTCGCCATCGTCACGCTCGGCTTCGGCGAGATCATCCGGGTCTTCATCTTGAACATCGACGCCGTGGGCGGGGCACGCGGCTACGGCGGCATTCCGAAACTCGCCAACTTCTTCTGGATCTACTTCGTCGCCGCGGCGACCATCCTGGTGGTTTACCGGATCGTGCATTCCTCGTTCGGGCGGACCCTCGTGGCGATCCGCGAAGACGAGATCGCGGCCGAGGCGATGGGTGTTCACACGACGCGCGCCAAGGTCATCTCCTTCGTGGTGTCGTCGGCCATGGCGGGCGTGGCGGGCGGGCTCTTCGCCCACTACCTCATGTACGTGCACACGAACTCGTTCTCCTTCCTCCGGTCCTTCGAGATCATCATCATGATCGTCATCGGGGGCTTGGGATCGATTAGCGGCTCGGTGCTCGGCGCCGTGCTCTTCATTTTCCTCACGGAGGGGCTGCGCGAGTTCGCGCAGTACCGCATGGTGCTCTTTTCGCTCTTGCTGATCGTCCTCATGATCGTGCGGCCGCAGGGGATCCTGGGCCACAGGGAGTTCGTCACCTTCCTGACGAAACGGCGCCGTTCGATCGGCGCTGCGCCTGGCACGACCGGGACGGAGTAGGCGGCCCGCGTGTCGATCCTGCAGCTGTCCCGGGTGACGATGAAGTTCGGCGGCCTGTGCGCCGTCAACGAGCTCGAGCTCGCGGTCGTGCCGGGCCAGCTCTACGGCCTGATCGGGCCCAACGGCGCCGGCAAGACGACCGTGTTCAACGTGATCACCGGGGTCTATACCCCGACCTCCGGCTCGATCGTGTTCGAGGGAAATCCGATCGCGGGCGAGCGCTGCGGCAAGATCACGCGGCGCGGCATCGCGCGGACCTTCCAGAACATCCGTCTTTTCGGGGAAATGTCCGTGCTCGAGAACGTGAAGGTCGCGTTCGACTGCCGGCAGGCGACGACGCTGTCGACCGCGGTCCTGCGGACGCCGGGGCACCGGGAGGAAGTGGCGCGGATCGACCGGGAGAGCCGCGACCTGCTGGAGATCTTCAAACTCGGGGGCTTCGCGGACGAGCGCGCGAAGAACCTCCCTTATGGCAGCCAGCGGCGCCTCGAGATCGCCCGGGCGATGGCGACCGCCCCGCGCC
>JANMPW010000636.1:0-1566 GCA_031370065.1 Acidobacteriota bacterium | reverse complement strand
CTCTGAGATAGGTGCCAGTGCTCGAAAATACTTCGATCCGATGATTGCCGCTGTCCGCCACGTAGATCAGTCCGTCGGAACCCACCTCGATATCGCGGGGCGCGCGCAAGTAGGCCGGGATGCCGCCAAGCAGATTCCACTTGGCCACGAACGTGCCGGTCAGCGTGAACTTCTGGACGCGGTTATTGCCATAGTCCGTCGCGTAGATGAAGTTCGCGTCCGTGGCGAGCCCGATCGGGCCGTCGAACTGGCCATCCCCGGCGCCGCCGGATCCCCACATCATATCGAAGTTGCCGGAGGCGTCGAATTTATCGATCCGATCGTTTGAGATGTCCGCGACGTAGACCGCCCCGCTTTCATCGACCGTGACGCCGTACGGTCCATCGAACTGTCCGGGTGAAACGCCGCCGTTGCCCCAGGTCAGGTTATAGACGGGTGGGCAGGGGCCGCCGCGCGCTGGCGTGGCCGGTATCACGAAGATCGCGGCGATGAGGCCGGCGTGCAGCAGATGGCGCACGGGTTCCGCCTTTCGGGGGTCAGGCTTTGATGGATGAAGCGGCCGTGAGGCTGTTCAGAAATACGGTGAAGTCGGTGTCTCCCGGGGAATGTTCAAGTACTCGCAGCATCATGACGCACTGGCCGCGATGATGCGTGGAATGATTCACGATGTGGAACAGGCAATGCCAGAGCGTGCGGCTCCGCGGCTCGCCTTTCGGCGTCGTGTACGACACCGTGCCGGTCAGGTCGGAGTCCTTGAGGCTGGCCAGGTAGGCGCGCATCGCCGTCTCTTCCGCCCGCCAGCGCTCCGCAATGGCCTGGACGGTCGGAAACGACGCTTCCTCGAGGTCCGGCGTCAGCACGCCCTGCTGGCAGAGCATGCGCCAGCCGTACTCCGCATCGAGCATATGCACGAGCGTCCCGCGCAGGCTGCCCCAGCCATTGTCCGCCGGCGCGCCGAGCTGCTCCGGAGTCACTTTCGCAGCCATCGCGAGGACGCGATCGCGCGTCCAGTAACTGTAGTCGTACAGGAGTTTCAAGCTCGCGAGGGTCATTGCGTCACCATGGTTGTTACGCGAATGAAATAGGAGGGCGTAACCCAAATTGTAACTGATGCCGGCTGTTTTCCAGAGATGAATAAGGACCTGCCCGGCGTCGCCGTCAGGGGCGCTCACCGAACCTTCGCCCCGGAGGCCGGGGGCGCCCGGGGCCGCCTTCCGTGGTAGATTGAAAGGATGGGTCCCGAATTCCCGCCACCACTGGATCAGCTGGCCACGACCTGCGCGCCTCTGTTCGAACAGTTCGTCGTCGTTCGCCGCGTCTATGTTTTTGGATCGGTGGCCGACGGCACGGCCGGAGCGCGGAGCGATATCGACTTCGGCGTGGTTTGCGCCCGGGGTCAGGATCGGCTCGGCTACACGAACCTGGGTTTCGATCTGTTTGCGCGACTCTCCATCCTTCTCGCCACGGATCGGATCGATGTCATCGTCCTCAATGCCACGGACAGCAGCGAGCTTCGCTACGCGGTCATCACGGACGGAAAAGTCATTTTCGATCGCGGGGATGATC
>JANMPW010000607.1:0-3154 GCA_031370065.1 Acidobacteriota bacterium | reverse complement strand
TGACCGCGGTCCAGGGCGTCACGGTCAGTGCGGACCTGCCCGGCATCGTGGAAAAGATCTCGTTCGAGTCGGGGCAGACCGTCGCGGCAAGCACCGTCCTCCTGAAACTCGATACGCGGCAGGAGGAGGCTCAGCTCGCCGCCGCCGAGGCTAAGCGCAATCTCATCGACCTGAATCTGCAGCGCGCGAAAGACCTGGTCGCGCAGGGTATCTCGGCCCAGGCGGAGCTCGACCGGCTGGCGGCCGAGCAGAAGCAGGCGCAAGCTCGCGTCGGCGAGGTTCGCGCGACCATTCAGCGCAAGACGATCCGGGCTCCCTTTGCAGGGGTGCTCGGGATCCGCCAGGTCAATCTCGGCCAGTACCTCGAGGGCGGGGCGGCGGTCGTGCCGCTCCAGGCCGTCCGGCCGGTGTACGTCAACTTCGCCGTCCCGCAGCAGCAGGTGGCACAGCTCAAAGTCGGCCTCCCGATCCACGTCACCGCGGAAGGCGCGGCCGGAATCGCTTCGGACGGGAAGATCACGGCCGTCGACTCGGTCGTGAACGAGGCGACGCGCAACATCCAGGTCCAGGCGACGCTCGCGAACGCGGACGGAAAGCTGCGTCCGGGGATGTTCGTGAAAACGAACATCGGACTGGGGTCGAGCGACGCCGCGGTCACGGTGCCCGCGTCGGCAATCCAGTACGCCCCCTACGGTGATTCGGTCTTCGTCGTAGAGGAGATCACGGGCCCAAAGGGCCAGCGTTACCTCGGCGTGCGGCAGCAGGTCGTCAAGCTCGGAGGCTCCCGCGGCGACCAGGTCGCCGTCCTCGCCGGACTCAAAGACGGGGAGACCGTGGTCACGTCCGGAGTGTTCAAGCTGCGCAACGGCGCCGCTGTCAAAGTGAATAACGCCATTCTGCCCGGCAACAACCCGGCGCCGAAGCCCGAGGACAGTTAGTGCAACTCACCGATCTCTTCGTCAAGCGGCCGGTCCTCGCGACCGTCGTCAATCTCGTCATCCTGATCGCGGGCGTGCAGTCGATTCGCTCGCTCTCAGTCCGCGAGTACCCGCGCAGCGACACTGCCGTGATCAGGGTCTCGACCGTCTACGTTGGCGCCAACGCCGACCTCGTTCGCGGGTTCCTGACAACCCCGCTCGAGCGCGTCATCGCCAGCGCGGACGGCATCGATTACATGGAGTCCTCCAGCGCTCAGGGTGTGAGCACGATCACGGCCCACCTGAACCTGAACTACGACGCCAACGCCGCCCTCACGCAGATCCAGGCGAAGGTCGCGCAGGTCCGGAACGACCTTCCTCCGGAGGCGCAGGCGCCGGTCATCGAGCTCCAGACCGCGGACACCGAGTTCGCCTCGATGTACATCGGCTTTGCCTCGAAGGAGCTCGACCAGAACCAGATCACGGACTACATGGCCCGCGTCGTGCAGCCGAAGCTGTCCGCGGTCTCCGGCGTGCAGAGGGCCGACATCCTTGGCGCGCGGGTGTTCGCGATGCGCATCTGGCTGAAGCCCGAAAAGATGGCGGCGCTCGGCATCTCGCCCTCGCAGGTGCGGGACCTGCTGGCGGCGAACAACTACCTGTCGGCGCTCGGGAGCACGAAGGGCTCCATGGTTTCGGTGAACCTCGTCGCGAACACCAGCCTCCAGACGGCCGAGGACTTCAAGCAGCTCGTGATCAAGCAGGACAAGGGCAACGTCGTCCGGCTCTCCGAGATCGCGGACGTCGTTCTCGGCGCCGAGAACTACGATCAGGATGTCCGGTTCAACGGCCAGACCGCGACGTTCATGGGGATCTGGGTCCTGCCGACGGCCAACTCTCTGGATGTGATTCGGCGCGTGCGCGAGGAGCTCAAAGAAGCCCAGGCGCAGCTGCCCGCTGGCATGACGTCGGGTATTCCATACGACTCGACCGTCTACATCGACAAGGCGATCAGCGAGGTGCTGAAGACGTTGACGGAAACGCTCGTGATCGTCTGCGTCGTCATCTTTCTCTTCCTCGGGTCCTTCCGTTCGGTGCTCATCCCGATCGTCGCCATCCCGATTTCCCTGGTCGGCGCCGTGTTCCTGATGCTCATCGCCGGGTTCACGATCAACCTGCTGACACTCCTCGCGATCGTGCTGTCGGTCGGGCTCGTGGTGGACGACGCGATCGTCATGGTCGAGAACGTCGAGCGGCACCTCCACATGGGGGAGAAGCCGTTTGACGCGGCCATCCTCGCCGCGCGCGAGCTGCGCGGCCCGATCATTGCGATGACGATCACGCTCGCCGCCGTCTACGCGCCGATCGGTTTCCAGGGCGGACTGACAGGGGCCCTCTTCCGGGAGTTCGCCTTCACGCTCGCCGGCGCCGTGATCGTTTCGGGCGTCGTGGCGCTCACTCTGTCTCCGATGATGAGCTCGAAGCTGCTCCGCTCGGGGGGCACCGACAAGGGCTTCGCGGGATTCGTGAACCACCGGTTCGACGCGATTCGCCGCCGATACACGAATCTGCTGACCGATACCTTGCAGTACCGGACGGTGGTGTACGTCCTGTGGGCGATCGTCACGGCGTTGATCGTGCCCTTCTACATGTTCTCGCAGAAGGAGCTCGCACCGATCGAGGACCAGAGCATCGTCTTCGGTATCGTCCAGGCGGCGCCGAATGCGACGCTCGATCAGACGGGCCTCTTCACGGAGCAGGTCAACGCCGTGTTCAAGTCGTTTCCGGAAACCCAATCCACGTTCCAGATCACGTTCCCGAGCGGCGGCTTTGCCGGAATGATCACGAAGCCGTGGGACGAGCGCAAGAGGAGCACCCAGCAGCTCCAGGTGCAGGTTGCCGCGGGCGTCTCGCAGATCCCGGGAGTGCGCGTCATCCCGCTCGTGCCGCCCGCCCTGCCGGGCGGGGGTAGTTTCCCGGTGGACTTCGTCATCTCTTCGACTTCCGAGCCGCGGCAGCTCGCCGAGTTCGCCAATCAGCTCGTCGGAAAGGCGTTCGCGAGCGGCCTCTTCATATATGCCGACTCGGACCTGAAGTTCGATCAGCCTCAGGCCGAGGTCGTCTTCGACCGGGACAAGCTGCGGTCACAGGGAGTGGACCTTGCGCAGGCCGGCCGGGACCTCTCGACTCTACTCGGCGGCAACTACGTCAACCGGTTTAGCGTGCAGGGCAGGAGT
>JANMPW010000570.1:0-2394 GCA_031370065.1 Acidobacteriota bacterium | reverse complement strand
TCCAGGACAGTAGCCGGTGGTCGCCGCAGAGCGACCACCGGACCACCACCGTTTGGGAAAAGCGCAGCACCCCGGCAGGGGTGCCAGAAACCCCACGGGGATCAGAGGATGGTCGGCTTACATCCCCCCGTCGCAGATCGCTTTCTGCCGCCCCTGCCGGGGCGGATCGCGATTGGACTGTGCCCCCGACCGGTGGCTGCGCGCTTCGCGCTTGCCGACCGGCTACCCTCCTGCTGCGCCTCCGGCGCGCATTCCTTGTGCGGAAACTTCCTCCATGCGCCATCCCCGCTGGGTCATACTCCGACTATGAAAACGGCGGTTTCGATTCCCAATAAACTGCTTGCCCAGGTGGAACGGTTGGCGCGGGGCACTGGGCGATCACGGAGCGAGGTCTTTGTTGCGGCGCTGAAAGAATACGTGGCGCGCCATGCGCCCGATGCAGTCACCGAAGCAATGAATGAGGTCTGCGAGCGATTTCACGAACGGGACGAGTCCTTCGTCCGGGTGACCGCTCATTCTGTGCTGGCCAGATCGGCGTGGTGATCTCGCAGGTGTGAGAACTGATTCTCGCCGGCCTGGAGATCGTGCTCGGACGCTAGTTCTCCTGGCTATTCCACTGGACCCCGCTCTTTTAACGGCAGGGTCGCTGTCGGCACAACGCCCTGCAGTAGGATCGCCGCGCAGACGCCCACGCCGCAGCCACCACGACCTCGCGTTTCCGACAACCGCGAAGAACGGTCCCGTACTGAGAGGGCCGATTATCTGGCCCGTGCCGGTCGGCGTCGTGGCTCCGGGATGTCGTCCCGGAGGAACACTCTGGGAACCCCGCCGTACTGCGGTTCGGGAGCGACTCTCATATACACGAGACGCACTCGGCCGGCCGCCGTGGCCACGAGCGATGCGGACCGCTCGTCGAGCTCCGTGAGGCTGAACGGTACTCGATCGGGAACCGAGGTCTCGTCTTCACGCCCCGCGATGTGCGAGAGGAACAGGTCATGGCTCCAGTACGACCAGGTGCTTTCATAGGCGACCGTGTACCGGGATCCACTCCACACCAGGCTGTCGGCCTCATACGGGCCGGTGGCGGGCGAGGAGGTTGCGCCGATCGAGCCGTCGCTGCGAACGCGGCGGAAATAGAGTCCGGCTACTGCGTCATAGGAGCGGCGCGACCACACCACCAGGAAGTCGCGGCCGTCTGAGGCCACCAGAGGAGAGCTCTCGTCCCGCTCCGAGAGCGCAAGGCCGATCGGCTGGGTGTCCAGAAGCGTCAACGACCCCGAGAGGCGAGCGGCATAAACGTCCGAGTTGTAGACGGGGAATTGCATCTGGGACACGACTGGAATGAGATGGTTCCACGCGACGAGCCACTCCTGCCCGTTCCACGCCGCTCGTGGCGCAACCGTCAACGTGCCTGTGGGTGAGATCGGCATCTTCGGCCCCACTGCTCCGGTCAGTCCGACGCGCTGCGCGTACAAATGGCGATCGGAACAATCGACGGCGAACAGGACCACCGAGCTGCGGTCATTCGCGAGGTCGAACGACGTGGCGCACGAGGCAAGGGTGATGGGCGTGCCGAGCGGTGAGCCAGTCTGCGCGTCGATCCGCTGGCCCATCACTCCACCGTAACCCCCCCAGGCGACCAGATAGGCGGTACCGTCGAAGAGCGCCCGCATCGGTTGCACGCCGTTCGAGGTCAGCGATTGATCTGCTGTCGCCGTGAAAATGGGAATGCCACGACCGTCGAGGGCGGCACCCTGCGTGGTGATGCGGGTGGCGTAGATACCGCCCGGCTCGGTCCAGACGGCGAGGTCATACGCGCCGCCGGTGGCGATCACCGGCGCGAGCTGTACGTTGCTCGAGGTTGAGACCGTTGCGACAGTGGAACGTAGCGTGCCGTCCTCACCCAACAACGCACCCTGAAGCTCGAAGCCGTTTCTCGAGGAGTTCGAACCGCTGGTCCAGACCATGAGCGCGTCGCTTCCATTCCAGGCGAGTGAAGGCGAAGTACCCGGCCCAATCAATCTCGCGTTCCCTACGGTCGAGGCTGACCGGTCCATCGTCATGACCGCGGTTTGTTGTCCAGACCCTGAGGTTGTGGTCCCCAACAGATACTTCTGTCCAGTCCAAAGGAGCGAGCCATACGAGGAATAGGAAGGACGAATGTCGAGCGTTGACGCCGAGTGAACTTCCGCAGTTGGGGATACGGACCATGCGACCGTTTTGCCCATGCGTGCATCCTGATAAACAACGAGGTAATCGACCCCGTCAGAGGCGATGATCGGGTCCGCTCCTGACGCAGTGATTCTGACTCGATTGATCCGGCCTGTGCGTCCGTTCGCATCGAGTGCGATCAGATTCACGTTGTTCGCGAGGTTGTCGTAGGTGTAGGTCACC
>JANMPW010000541.1:0-3313 GCA_031370065.1 Acidobacteriota bacterium | reverse complement strand
CTCTCGTCAGTCCGCCCAGCCTCTTCAGCCCCTCGGGATCCATCGGATTCTGGCCGCTACGAGGCAGACGCAACCCTTCTGCACTTCTCTATCCGGCGTACGTGTTCCAGCTGGCGCAGCAACGCGCGCTCAAACTGCTGTCTCGGCGTCCAGAGCTCTCGCCCGATTTCGGCCGAGAGTCAGGCCCGACCGAGCTTCAACACTTGCTCCGCGCCGCACTTTCGGGCCTTCCCTCTCCGCTGCAGACTGTGTGCCGCCTCCTTTTCCTCGAGGGTTTCACCCAAAGAGAAACAGCGGTTAACCTGAGCATGAGCCGAGGTGCAGTTCGGAGGCTTGCGCAGAAAACCCTGACGCTATTGAGGCGCCGGGCGCCGGGCAGCGGGCGCCGGGCAGCGGGCAGCGGGCAGCGGGCAGCGAAAGGGCTACGCGCCCTAATTCGTGAGGTTTTCGGCTCTCTCGACGATTTGGTGGGGCTCGATTTCAGTCGCGCCGCGTGATTCGCTGCCGGAACCAGATCGTCAGGGGCTCAACGTCCATCTCGCCGCGGGCGACGGCGAGGGTCGTCTTCTCCATTTCGGCGTCTGTCGCGTCGAGTATCGCGTCGTTCAGCAAGACGGAGAGCTCGGCTGCTGCTGCGCCGACGCGCTTGTTTCCATCCAGGAAGGGGTGGTTCATCACGAGGGAATGCAGGAGCGCCGCCGCCTTGGCAGGAAGATCGATGTAGAGATCTTCCCCGTCAAACGTCATCGCCGGCCGGGCCGCGGCCGATTCGAGGCCGCCGCGCTCGCGCAGTCCCGGCGAGCCTCCGAACTTCTGGATCTGCTTTTCGTGGAGCCGGAGCAGCTGCTCGACGGAGAAGTAGACCGTCACTTCGCGAGCTCGCGATATAGCGCGGCACGCTTCTCTAGGAGGTCTTCGAGGAGCCGTTCAAACCGCTTCGTGACCTTGCCGCCGTCGAAGTATTTGATGCCCGGGCGCACGGTGACGGCGCCGGTCACCGGGTGCACCGACACATCGACGGTCTGCCCCTTCCTGAGCTTGAACTCGTGCACGACCTCGGCGGGAAGAGTCACGGCGAGCGAACTGCCGACCTGGACGATTTTTCTTTCCATATAAGTATTAAATACTAATAGGAATAGAAATTCAAGGCCCGACTTCCATCTCCAGCCCGTCTTGCGCCGCGGTGACCGCGCAGCCCGGGGGATTCGCGGCGGCGAGCTTCTCGAGCGCCCCGCGGAGGGCTTGCTCCCCCATCTCGATCGCGTCCTTGCCGAAGTGCGAGAAGACCGCCCGGACGATGCCATGGCGGGCGAGCCAGCCGAGCTGGGCCCGTACGGTCGTGTGCCCGATGAGCACGCCGGTTTCGTGCCGCCGCACGAGCTTGCCCGTCAGCGTCGAACCGTCGCCGATGTAGAAGTCCGCGCCAGAGAGCGCCGTTTCGGGGTCCTCGAAGGCCACGATGTCTCCCGAGTAGACGAGCGTGAAGCCGTCGAGCTCGATCCGCGCGGCAATGCACGGGCAGCGGATCGAGTGGATCACTGGAAACGGCGTCAGCCGGAAGGGGCCGATCGCGACGGGCTCCCCCGGCGCGAGCACGACCCGGTTTAGGAGCGGCAGCTCGGCGAGGAGGGCGTGGCTCGCGGCGGAGGCGTGCACCGGAAGGTCGGTTCCCTCCCACAGGCCCCAACCGTGATCGGGGTGGGCGTGCGAGACGAAAACCGCATCGGGGCGGATCTTCTCGAGCATCCCCTTGCGGTTCTCGCCAAAGTCGCACAGGAGGCGGAACCCCTTCGCCTCGAGCACGAATGCGGAGTGGCCCGCGTGCTGACGCGAGGATGCCTCGACGTTCCCTTTCGTGCCGTAGAACCGCAGGCGCACGGCGCGAGTGTAGCCGCACCGCGGGGGGAGCCCCTCGGCTACGGTCCGACGGCCGCGGCGGCCACGAAGATTCCCCAGCGGCGCGCGGGGGCCAGGTCTTTCTCGAAGGGCCGCGCGTAGACGAGCTCGAGGAAGGCTGCCCCGCCTCCGACGACGCGGAACGCGAAGGTCTGCGTTCCGGCCGCGCCCGGCAGGGGCTTGGCGGCCGGCTCGAACTTCGGCTCGCCGACGGCCGCAAGGACCGAGGGCGCGTTTGCCGCGACCGTCCACGAGTATCCGGTCGTCGGATTGGAAGGGAGCCTCACCTGGACGGCGTCGCCCTGCGTGAGAAAGATATCCGAACCGTTGTCGGGCTCTTCGAGGATGAGGCCGCGGGGAGCGATGCTCTCCTTAACGGCGACGAGAACGCGAAAGAGCCCGCCGGGCTGGGCCTTCGGGTCCGTCGGCTTGCGGCAGGCGAGCCCAAGGCTCACCGAGCCCGTCGTGACGGCCTTGAAGCGGAAGACCGACGCGCCCGGCGCGGCCTCCGCATCGGGCCTCAAGATCGTCGAATCGTTGAAGGCCACGCCCCACGAGCAGCCCGAAGGCCCCGGCGAGAGACGGACCTCCAGCGTGTCCGCCTGGGCAATGGTTACCGTTCCGCCGTCGTAGAGGTCGCCGATCGCGACCATCTGGACGGCGCCGGAAGCCGCGCCCGCGGCCGCCAGCAGCGCGGCCGCCAGGGCACCAATTCGCCTCACTACACTTCCCGCAGCGCAGTCGTGATCTTCAGACGGGCGGCGCGCGCGGCCGGGAAGAAGCCGCCGATGACGCCCATGGCCAGAGCGAAGCCGAGGCCGCCGGCGATCAACTGGGGCGTCATCCGGAAGTTGAACAGGACCTCGGAGAACGTGCGGAAGTTCATCGTGCCCGTCGGCTGCGACAGGAAGAGCTGGAAAACGAGGAACGTGAGGACGACCCCGAGGATGCCGCCGGCCAGGCAGAGCATCAGGGCCTCGATGACGAACGACGCGAGGATCGAGCGCCGCGAAAAGCCGATCGCCCGCAGGGTCCCGATCTCGCGCGTCCGGGCCGAGACCTGCGCGTACATCGTGTTCATCGCGCCGAAGGCGGCCCCGATCGCCGTGAAGATGCCGACGATGAAGGCCAGCGCCTTGATGGGCGCGCCCGTGATCATCTGCTCGTCGTAGTACTTGCGCTCGGTCTTGCCCTCGAGCTTCAGGCGCTGGTCGCCCTTGACGGTCTCGATGAAGCGGCTCGCGGCGTCGGCGTCCGGCATCCGCACGAAGACCGACGAGTAGATGTTGCGCTTGGTCTGCTGCTGCAAATCCGTCACGTCCGTCCAGATCTCTGATTCATAGGCACTCCCCGCGGCGTCGAAGAGCCCGACGATGACCCATCGGAAGCTCCCGGACTTGACGGTGTCGCCGACCTT
>JANMPW010000527.1:0-4067 GCA_031370065.1 Acidobacteriota bacterium | reverse complement strand
CGACGTGGCCTGCCCGAGCCTCTTTGCCGATTGGATCGAACAGCTCGCGGCCGAGGGAATCACCGGCGGATGCGGCAGCGGCAACTATTGCCCCGCCAACCCCAGCACGCGCGGGCAGATGGCGGTGTTCCTGACCAAGGCGTTCCACCTGCCGTAGCCGAGAGTCCAAAACCACGTCGCCGATTGCCAAACCCGGACTCGGGCCTTCGTGTTTTTCACGATGCCCGGGATGGCGTTGCGTACAACGCTACGGGTTTGAGGGTTGGAGCGGGCAACCGGGATCGAACCGGCGACATCCAGCTTGGGAAGATCGGAATCGACACCGGGATCGCTGGGGATCTTTGGGGATCGTCGTCACGAGGGGTATCCCCAACCGCACCAGTCATCCCCAACCATCCGCAGAGCGCGGCGCGAACAGTCCGCGAACAGTTCGTCAGGATGAGCGATCTCCGGAATCCAGGCTGACGCCTCGAATCACTTCTCACCGGCGACGAGCTTCTGGAACCTCGGGTTTCTGCGCAGGGGCCGACGTTCGGCCAATTTCTTGGTCCCCGCCTTCGACGGATCGTCCTTTGGATTCAGGTACGTGAGTTTGAATGGTCCGACTCCGTGCACCTGTACCTCGGTATCGCCCTTGAACCAGCCGTAGTGGTGCATTCTCGCGGGCATCGAGGCGAAGGCTCCCGCAGCCATCGCGGTCGACGTGGCCTCGTCGAACTTGTCGCCGGTCCCCAGGTTGAAGGTGCCCGATATGACTGTCACGTTCTCGGTCGTCGGATGCCAGTGTGGTGCGATCTTGTAGCCGTCTCCCGCCTTCAGCCGCACGGTGTAGACGCCCGCCTTGCTTGGATCACCCTGCAGCACGGCCATCTTGGCTCCGGGCGCAAAGATCGGTAGCGCATCGCCCCACTTAATGTCGGACGGATTGAGGATGACATGCGCCGGCTTGTGCGCCGAGGTCTTCCCCTCCACGGAAGCATCCTTGTTCTGACCAAACGCCTTTGATCCGACGAACGAAAGAACGCCAAGGACCAGAACGGATACGGTCAACCTTCTCATCGGGATGCCTCCTTCTCGAATGGAACGGATTGTAGTCTGATTCCAAAAATGTCCACCCGGCATCCCCAGGACGCGGCGCGAACCGTCCGCGAAAAGTTCGGCAGGAGGAGCGATCTCAGGAATCCAGGCTGACGCCTTGAATCACTTCTCACCGGCGACGAGCGTCTGGAAGCAGATTCCGCGCATACTCGCCCATGGCGCCCTTCCAGTCCAGCAAAGAGATAAGCTGCGTCGCGAGAGCTCGGCCGATGGGTGGATTGTACCGAGAGCGCTCGATCTAAAAACTGTCAACAAAGGAGGGCACCTTGTCTTTCGTCGCATGGATCGTCCTCGGGCTCGTCTCGGGGTTCATCGCCAGCAAGATCGTCAACAACCGGGGCGAGGGCATCGCGCGGGACATCCTCCTCGGCATCATTGGAGCGGTGGTCGGCGGGTGGCTCTTCGAGACTTACGGGCGGGTGGCCCGGGTGCATCCGGTGCCGGGAATCAGCGGGCTCAACATCGAAAGCATCGTCGTGGCCGTCGTCGGCGCAGTGGTGGTCCTGGTCCTGTACCATGCCGTTCGCCGCCGCTGAGCGGGGTGAGGGTCACCCCTCGAGGGCCTTCGCCTCTTCGCTCGCCCCTGATGCGTCACCCGATAGGCGGCTTCGTGACTGCGAAAGAAGCTCGATGCTTCCGTGAGCCCGATCCGGCGGGAGGCTTTTCGATTCGCCGGGCGCAGGTGTGAGCGGATGTGGGTGGAAAGGATTCTTCCAGCCCTGAGATGCGATGCAGCTGCCTCCCACGTCTAGATCCACCGCCTCAGCCAATCCTTCTCGAAAAAGACCTTCGCCGCGTGCCAGCGGAATCCCGGCGGGTGCAACTTCATTCGCGGCACCGGCTCCGCGTAGAAATTCCCTTTCCCGAAGCCGGCCTTGCGAGCGCCGGTCTCGATGAAGCACTCACCGTCGCCACGGAACGAGGCTCCCTTGCCCTTGCCTGTGATGGCGTGGGCAATATTCTTCGCGACCACCTGGGCCTCGCCATGAGCGAAGACACCGGCCTTCGGCAGCGGCTTGCCCATCGCGAGGGGAATGCTGACGACGTCGCCAAGGGCGTAGACGCGGGGGTGCTTCGTCTCGAGCGTGTGCCGGTCAACCGAGACCCATTCGGATTCCCCGGTGAGGCCGGCTTCGCGCACGACCCTCGGTGCTCGGTGGGGCGGAACGTATGCGAGCAGGTCGAAACGGGCCTCGATGCCGTTCGTGAAACTGAGGCGGCGCGCGGTGGGATCGACCTCCTTGACTTGATGCTCTGGGTGGTACCCGATGCCCTTGCCTTCCACCATCTGGCGAACCGCCCTTGAAACCTCGGGACCGGCCACGCCCATGGGCCCCGGCTCGGCCGCGTAAAGGTCGATTTGGGTCTTCTCGCGCAGCTTCCGCGTGCGGCAGGAGTGCTCGAGAAGCATCGCGGCTTCGTAGGGTGCCGCCGGGCACTTGTAGGCGGGAGCGGCGGTGAGCACCACGAGCTTGCCGCCCGTGAACTGCGCAAACGCATCGCGCGCCGCTGCTGCTCCCGCGAGGGAGTAAAAGTTGTGCCCGGCCTGCGCGAGACCCGGAATTGCCCCCGGCGCAAGCTCCGCCCCCAGAGCGATGATCAGGTAGTCACCGGTCAGGCTGTGTCCGTTGACGACAGCCTCTCGTTTCTGAGGGTCGATCCGCTCGATCTCGCCGCGTACGACCTCGATGCCACGGCTTTGGAGGCGCTTGAGCGGTCGCGAGATTTTCGCGGCGGTGCGGTCCCCAGTCATGAGCCAGAGGAAGGATGGCGCAAAGACGAACGACGCTTCGCGCTCGACGAGCACCACGCGATGCTCTTCCGGAAGCGCCTGGCGCAACTCGTTCGCCGCCACGAGCCCGCCGACGCCTCCCCCCAGGATGAGAATGGTCTGCCCCATTTGTTCGGCTCCTAATGCCCCTGGCCCACACCAACGGAGGGGTCGTCAAGGACGAGGGTCCTGAATACGACCCCCTCGTGCTTGCTTCTCGAGGCGAAGAACTTCATGAGCCAGGTTTCAGCAGCACACATCATCTATGATATCCGTAAGGTCGAGGCTTCTCATGGCCGGGGAAATCAAAGTCACCACATCGGCGACGAACATTGCGTCGCTCCCAATGGGTTGGAACAATTGAAGCGCCGCATGCCGCCAGGGAGCAAGTGACGTCAACGAATGGATCGGCCATGATCGGCAGGACGATCTCGCACTACCGGATCCTGGCGCAGGTCGGTAGCGGCGGGATGGGTGTGGTGTACAAGGCAGAGGACACCAAGCTGGGCCGCCTCGTGGCCCTGAAGTTCCTGCCGGACGAATTTGGAAAAGACCGCGAGACCCTCGAGCGGTTCCAGCGAGAAGCTCGCGCTGCATCGGCGCTCAACCATCCGAACATTTGCACGATTCACGACATCGACGAAAGCGACGGCCGGCCCTTCATCGCCATGGAGCTCCTGGAAGGGCAGACGCTGCAAGCACGGATCGCGGGACAACCCTTCCCGATCGAGGCGCTGTTGGAATTGAGCGCGGACATTGCCAGCGCGCTGGACGCCGCACACGCGAAAGGGATCGTGCACCGGGACATCAAGCCGGCGAACATTTTCGTGACCGATGGCGGGCACGCCAAGATTCTGGACTTTGGGTTGGCAAAGGTAGACCGGCAGCCCAAGGGGCCGCAAGGCGCCGGATCGTCGCAGTTGCTGACGGCGGTTTCCGGACAGGATCTGACCAGCCCTGGCACGACGCTCGGGACGGTGGCGTACATGTCACCAGAGCAGGCCCTCGGTCAGGAAGTGGATCGACGGAGCGATCTCTTCAGCTTCGGTGTCGTGCTGTATGAGATGGCGACGGGCAAACTGCCGTTTCAAGACGGTTCTTCGATCGCAATCCTCAATGCGATTATCAGCAAAGCACCTGTGCCGCCGGGCCGTGTGAAGCCCGACTTGCCGCCGGAGCTGGAACAGATCATCAACAA
>JANMPW010000491.1:0-1670 GCA_031370065.1 Acidobacteriota bacterium | reverse complement strand
ACCCGCTGGAAAACCCGGGCGAGCGGGACCTGACCGCGCATGTGAACTGGGACCTGCTGCTTTCCAGCGGCGAAGCCGAGGGGCTGCGCGCGGAGCGTTTAATGCGCCAGGGGCTGTTCCTGTCGGAGATCGGCATCCTCGACTTCGCAGGGAGCGACGCGGAAAAGTGGCGGATTTTCCGCCTCATCGATCCCGAGGGTATGGGCGAGGAGCTCTCGGTTCTCGTGCAGCGAAAAGGAGTGACGCCGGGCGGCGCGCGCGACTGACAAAGGAGTTTGGCTTCGCATCCCGCGTCCGATAGAATGCCGCGCCAGTGGGTCACTACTTCCCAATCCTGATTTTCGCGCTGCTGGCGGCGGCGCTGCCGCTTGGCACCATCATCGCTGCCCGCGCCATCCAGACTCGGCGGCCCAATCCCGCCAAGCTCGAGCCCTACGAGTGCGGCGTCGAGGCCACCACGTCGGCGTTCGACACGCGTTTTTCGGTCCGTTACTTCCTGATTGCCGTCCTCTTCGTCGTTTTCGACGTCGAGACGATCTTCCTGTTCCCGTGGGCGATCATGTTCCACCGCCTCGGCCTCTTCGGCCTGGTCGAGATGCTCGTTTTCCTCGTGATCCTCGTCGTCGGCTATGTCTACTGCTGGAAGCGGAACGCCCTGGACTGGGCGTAAGGGGAGCGCATGGGCCTCATAGACAACCGGTTCGAGGAGAACGTCGTTACGACGACGGTCGACTCGGTCATCAACTGGGCGCGCCGCTCGTCCATCTGGCCGATGCAGTTCGGCCTCGCCTGCTGCGCGATCGAGATGATGGCCGTGATGGACGCCCGGCACGACCTGGCGCGCTTCGGCGCCGAAGTCTTCCGCGGAACGCCGCGGCAGTCGGACCTGATGATCGTGGCCGGCACGGTGGTCGAGAAGATGGCCCCGATCGTCAAGCGCCTCTACGACCAGATGCCCGAGCCCAAGTGGGTCATCGCGATGGGCTCGTGCGCCACCTGCGGCGGCCCCTACAAGACGTACGCGGTCACGCAGGGGGTGGACCGGATCGTGCCGGTGGACGTGTACGTGCCCGGCTGCCCGCCGCGGCCCGAGGCTCTCATCTACGGCATCATGGCCCTCCAGAAGAAAATCGACCGGATGAAAGTCATCCGGAAGGCCTCCTGATTGGCGGACGTCGAGAAGGCTCCCGCCGAGGAGAAGAAGCCGAGGCCCGGGGCGGTGGACGCTTCGGGTCACCCTTGGGTCCAGGCGATCCGCGCGGCGCTTTCCGACACGGTCGTCTCGGCGAAGGAGTTCGCCGGGCAGGTGACGGTCGTCGTCCAGAAGGACGAAATCGCCCGCGTGGCGCGGCACCTGAAGGACGGCCAGGACTTCAAGTACTGCGTGGACGTGACGGCGGTCGACTGGAAGGACCGCAGCCCCCGCTTCGAGGTCGTGTACCACTTCTACTCCTTCTCGAAGAACGCCCGCATCCGCGTCAAGTGCGCCGCGGCGGACGGCGAGGACGTTCCGTCCATCGCCGCGGTCTTCCTTTCGGCCAACTGGTGCGAGCGCGAGATCTGGGACATGTTCGGGATCAAGTTCTCCGGACACCCCGACCTGCGCCGGATCCTGACCTGGGAAGGGTTCAACGGGTTTCCGCTGCGCAAGGACTTCCCGCTCGAGGGCA
>JANMPW010000490.1:0-1701 GCA_031370065.1 Acidobacteriota bacterium | reverse complement strand
GCTCCTGGTAGGCCGCGTACTGGTGGAGCTGCATGACGAGCTCCTCGGCGAGGAAGTGCATCTCGGAGAGATCGGCCATCTGCTCGAGGATCCGTCCGCCCTCGGCGGGCTCGTTGGCACCCGCGGCCTTCTCGAAGGCATCCACGAGGGCGATCTGCAGCTGATGTTCCCGGTCGATCTCCGCGAGGCCGACGAACTTTTCTCTGCCGGACGCATTCCCCACCGACCACCTCCTGGCACCGAACCCATGATAAGACTTCGCTCGCAAGCGCGCGGCCGCCCGGGAATTCCACCGCCCTGATTCAGGTGGCTCATGGCGCGCGCCGCGCTCGATCCCGATCGTGAGGGAGGAGGCTCTGATGCGAGTCCACGAAATCATGACCCGGCGCGTCCAGACAGTCCCTCACACCGAGAACGCGGAGGCCGCCTGGAACCTGATGCGTTGGAAGCGCATCCACCACCTCGTCGTCACCGGGGAAGGTGGCGAGGTCGTGGGCGTCGTCTCCGCGCGGGATCTCGGCGGGCGGGACCGCGACGAGATCCGCCGCATGCGTCCCATCGGCGCCATGATGACCGCGTACGCGGTGAAGGCGACGCCGGACATGCCCGTGCGTCAGGCTGCGAACGTCATGCGCGGCTGGAACATCGGCTGCCTGCCCGTGATCGAGCCCGACGGCACGCTCGCCGGCATCGTCACCGTGTCGGATCTCCTCCGTCTCCTCGCCGAGCAGGTTCCTTCGCCGGCCCGCGCCAAGCCGGCAAGAACGACGGCCACGAAAAAAGAGGCCAAGAAGGTCGTGAAGATCGGGAGAGCCGCGAAGGACAAGGCGGCAAAGAAGTCGCGCCCCGCACGGGCGTGACGCGAACGCACGTCTTGGCTTGACGGGCCGCGGCCCGTCCCTTATATTTCCCTGCTCCCGCGCGGGACTAGCTCAGTGGTAGAGCGCTACCTTGCCAAGGTAGATGTCGCGAGTTCGACCCTCGTGTCCCGCTCCAATTTCAAGAGATCGGCCCGGCGAAAGCCGGGCCTTTTTCTTTGGGGCTACTTCGTCGCGGGTTTCGCGTTGCGCGGGTCGTCTGCCGGGTTCACATACTTGAACTCCACCGGGCCCTGCCCATAAAGGACGATGTCCGCGCCCGACGCCCCCGCGAAAGCGTAGTGGTTCATCCCGCTCGGCATCAGTGCGAAGCCTCCGACCTTGAGCATCTTGTTGCCCGCAGCCTTCTTCGATAGCTTCTCGCCCATGCCGAACGTAAGAGAGCCGGCGGTGATGACGACGTTCTCGTCGGTGGGGTGCGAGTGGGCGGGGATGGCGTAGCTCGCCGGCATCCGGATGCGAACCGCGTAGGCGCCGGCCGCCATGGGATTGCCGGAAAGAACCGCAAGCTTCGCGCCCGGGGGGAGCATCGGCGGCGCGGGCCCGAACTTTCCTTCGGCGACGGCGGCGACGACCATTGGTGTTTCCTCCGCCCAGGCGGTGGCGGCGGAAATCGCGGAGAGGACGGCGACGGCGATGAGTGTCGGGACGAGCTTTTTCATGACCTTCTCCTTTTGCCTCAGCTTGGCGGGATTCGGCACCGGAAAGTCTACTGCGGAAGGCAGGAAGCCCGTGGACGAGCACCCAGCCGGCGTCGACGGCAGCTGGACTTCCGCTGCTGCGCGGCGGGGAGCGCTCTACCGCGTGCGGGTCAAGACGGAGG
>JANMPW010000483.1:0-1722 GCA_031370065.1 Acidobacteriota bacterium | reverse complement strand
CTACGGGCTGTACCACATGACGGATCCCGGCGTCTTCTACAATCGCGAGGATCTCTGGAGCGTCGCGACTGAAGGCGGCTCGACCGGCGAGCGCGGCCAGGTCGCGCAGACGATGGAGCCGAACTTCGTGCTGATGACGCTGCCCGGCGAACAGGCGACGGAGTTTGTCGAGATCCTGCCGTTCACGCCGGCGAACCGGAACAACCTGATCGGCTGGATCGCCGGGCGCAGCGACGAAGCGAACTACGGGAAGGTGATCGTGTACGACTTCCCGAAGACCAAGCTCGTGGACGGCCCGCTGCAGGTCGAAGCGCGGATCGATCAGAACGCCCAGCTCTCCGGTCAGTTGTCGTTGTGGAACCAGCAGGGGTCACACGTCCGCCGCGGCGGCCTCATCGTGATCCCGATCGGACGCGCGCTGCTCTACGCCGAGCCGATTTATCTCCAGGCCGAGCGCAGCCCGATGCCGGAGCTGCGGCTGGTCGTGCTGGCGCTGCAGGATCGACTCGTGTACGGGCCGACGTTCGAGGTGGCGATGGCCGCGCTGTTCGGCAACGGCCAGTCGACGCTGGCCACGGCGCCCAACGCACCTAATGCACCATCATCCGCACCGGGCGCACCCGCACCTTCCTCATCCTCTGCATCCTCGCCAGCGTCCGCACCGGCAGCCTCAGACACGAACGGATTGATCAGCGCCGCAGCGAAAGATCTCGCCGAGTACCAGCGCCTGACGGCGGAGGGCAAGCTGGGCGAGGCAGGACAGAAGCTCGAAGCGTTGAAGGTGAAGCTGGAAACGTTGACCCGACTCAAACGCTGAGGGTCAACGCCGCAGCTTGATGCTCAACAGCGGACTGTTGTGCAGGTACGCGCATCGCGTCAATGGTACGCGACTTCAAGGACATAATCCCATGCGTGCATGCCGACTGTGCGTGGTTCTGCTTCTCTTCGACTTATTTGTTGGTGTGGCAGAAGCGCAACAGGGCACGTCGGCCATTCGAGGGCGTGCCGTGGATGAGCAGGGCGGTGCGCTTCCTGGCGTGACCATCATCGTGATCCATCAAGCGACCGGTATTTTTAGACAGACGATCTCTTCGACGGATGGAACATATTCCGTGGAGGCCGTGACGCCGGGTCCCTACAGGGTGACGGCCGAGCTCGCAGGCTTCAAGAAGCTGACGTATGAGAACGTCGAGCTAACGGCCGGAACGACCCAAACACGCGAGCTGGTGCTTCCGATTGGAGCTCTTGAAGAAACCGTCACCGTCTCCAGCCAAGCACCGCAAGTTGACACCACGGCGACGGCGGTCGGTGGCCACGTCAGCTTAGCCGAGCTACAAGCAGTCCCGGCCATTTCGCACCAGGTGACGGGCTTCCTCCAACTCGTGCCGGGCGTGGTGTACACGGCTCCCACGACCAAGCCATCCCTCGATGCGCTCACCGTCAACGGTTCGTCAGCCGGGGTGCATTACTACCTTGACGGTGGAGCGAATTTCAGCGGCGCCGTCGGCTCCTCCTTTTCTCGTGTCATGGTGCCGGCTGAGGTGGTGCAGGAGGTTGTGGCTGTTACGTCGCAGGTGCCCGCTGAATACGGCGGTCGGACAGGCGCTGCGTTCAACGTGATTAGTAAGCAGGGGACCAACGAATTCAAAGGAAGCGTCTATGGCTTCTACAGCGGGGGCAGGATGATTGGAGCGGACCCGCTAGTGCTGCGGAACAACTTGG
>JANMPW010000511.1:0-2880 GCA_031370065.1 Acidobacteriota bacterium | reverse complement strand
CCGTAGTCCTTGCGATTGACGGTGGTCGCGAGCTCGAAGCCCGCCCGCTCGCCCCCGCGCGGGTCCCTGGCAGTGCCGGTGAACGCGACGGGCAGGGTGATCTCCTTCGTCACGCCGTGCATCGTGAAGTTGCCGGTGACGCTGTACTTGTCCTTGCCGGCCGGCGCGATCTTCGTGCTCTGGAATGAGATCTCGGGGAACTTCGCGGTGTCGAAGAAGTCGGGCGAATTGAGGTGCTTGTTGCGGTCCTCGTTGTTCGTATTGATCGAAGCGGCCTTGATCGCGAAGACGACCGACGAAGCCTCGGGCCTGGCCTGATCGATCTGGATCGTGCCCTCGAAGTCCGTGAAGGCGCCGCGGACCTTGGAGACGAAGTGGCGGACCTGGAAGTTGACGTCCGAGTGGTTCTTGTCGATGGTGTACGTGTCCGCCGCGAAGAGCGGCGTGGCCGCGAGAGCGGCGACGAAGAGGGCGGCGAGGCGGAGTTTACGAAGCATGTGAGGATCTCCTTTTGAGGCGGTTGAAGGGGGAGCGTTGAGCGTTACGCCTTGCGGCGATTACTATTGCACGCAACCCCTTGCGGCGACGCGGATCTCGCCTTCGACGGTGTCCCCGCGGACCGCCACCAGGCGGTCGTGCAGGTTCGAGACCGCGCAGGCGTGGTTGGGGAGGATCCGGACCCGTTGCCCGACCCGGAAGGACTCGCCCCCGGCGATGGCGATGATGCCGTGCTCCTCCGAGACCCGGGCCACGCGGCTGGTACCGCCCACGATCCGGCCGTACCCGTCCGCGTTCGGGCGCATCGGATCGCTCGAGAGCGTCTTCGACCCGGCGTCCAAGACGGCGCGGTCGCGCGCGGGAACGCTGACGACCGTGGCGAGGACGGTCATTGCGCAATCTTCTGCACTCGCGCTGCCGAGCGCGACCTGGGAGCGGTCGTTGTAGACGTACGTCCCGGGCCGGCACTCGGTCACGCCGGGCACGGTCATCGCCGTGCGCACGTTGGGCGTCGAGCCGAGCGAAACGTCCTCGACGAAAAGTCCGGCCGCGCGCACGGCCTCGGCGGCTTCGACGATGATGCGCCCCTCCTCGCTGCCCGTCCGCGCGACCTCGTCCGGTGTGCGGCCAGAGTAGCCATGGCCGGCATGCGTGAAGACCCCGGCGAAGGCGATGCCCGGCAGTTCGGCGATTCGCAGCGCCATGGCGGCCGCGACCTCCGGCTCGACGCCGACGCGGAGGAAACCGCTGTCGATCTCGAGCCTCACATCGAGCCGCCTGCCCGCCGCGTGGAAGACGTCGCCGAGGCTGCGGGCGCCCTCGACGCTGTCGACGCCAACCGAGAGAAGGATCCGGTCCGCGAGGGCGAGGAGCCGACGCGCCTTGTCCGCGCCGAAAACGGGATAACCGAGGAAGATGTCTTCGAAGCCATGCGTGGCGAAGACTTCCGCCTCGGACGTTTTGGCGAGCGTCAGTCCGCTCGCGCCGGCCGCGATCTGCATCCTCCCGACTTCGGGAGACTTGTGCGTCTTGGCGTGCGGCCGCAGCTTCACGCCGGCCGACCGCGCTCGCTCCTGCATGCCCGCGATGTTGCGGCCGAGGACGTCGAGATCGACGAGGACCGAGGGCGTCGGAAGCTCTTCGAGAGATTGCATGCGCGTCAAGCCTACCGCCTCCGGAGGGCGCCCTGCGACCTCGCTGCTGCGGTAGAGTCTCGGCTGCGCGGAGCGCACAGGAGGTCTGGATGCGAATGCAGGCAATCGTGGCGGTGGCAGTGCTCGCCGCGTCTTACGCCGCGGGTCAGACCGCCGACGAGCTGATCGCGAAGAACATCGCCGCGCGCGGCGGGCTCGAGAAGTTGAAGGCCGTGCAGACGATGCGCCTGACCGGGACGATGGAGGTCGGCGACGCCGCGACGCCGTCCATCCTCGAGTTGAAGCGCCCCAACAAGAGCCGCTGGCAGTTTACGTTCGACGGGCAGACGGCCATCCAGGCGTTCGATGGCCAGTCCGGATGGATGCTGATGCCGTTCGCGGGCATGACCGAGCCCCAGGCGATGTCGCTTGAGGAGAAACAGGAGGCCGAGCAGCAGGCGGACCTCGACGGCCCCCTCGTCGACTCCAAGGCGAAAGGGAACGCGATCGAGCTCGTCGGGCACGACCCCGGCCTGCGCCCGGAAGACTGGAAGTTGAGAGTCACGCTGAAAACGGGCGAGGTCCGTTACATCTACCTCGACCCCAAAACCTACCTGCAGACGACGACCGTCATGACGAAGAAGATCGAGGGCGCCGAGGTCGTGGTCATTTCGACGATCGGCGACTACAGAGACGTGGGAGGGCTCATCCTGCCGCATTCCTTTTCGGCCAGCACGAAGGACGGCGCCGAAACGCAGTCGCTCGTCTTCGACAAGATCGAATTGAACGTACCCATCGACGACGCGCGGTTCGGAAAGCCGAAGGGGCAGGGGAAGCCACCCGCGCCCGCGGGCCCACCGGCGGATCCGGTCGTCGGCTGACGCGAACTTTTCGGAGGATGACGATGCCGTGGCGGAGGGTTCTCCTGGCGGTCGGGCTCGCAGCCGGGATCGCGCTGCCCGCCGGCGCGCAGCCGAAGCTCAAGGTCTACATCTCCGCCGACATGGAAGGGGTCGCGGGCGTCGTGACGGGAGATCAGCTCGGCCCGCTGGGCTTCGAGTACGAGCGTTTCCGCGGATTCATGACGAACGAAGTCCTTGCCGCGATCGAGGGCGCGCGGGCGGCGGGCGCGACGGAGTTCCTCGTCTCCGACTCCCACGGCAACGGCGAGAACCTGCTGATCGAGCGGTTCCCTAAGGACGTGCAGATCGTGCGGTCCTGGCCGCGGCCCCTCGCCATGATGCAGGGC
>JANMPW010000509.1:0-4079 GCA_031370065.1 Acidobacteriota bacterium | reverse complement strand
GTTCCCGGCGCCGGGCATAATGACACCTACGTCGTCGGTGGCGAGGCCTACTGGAAGGCCTGGGAGCGCTTTTTCGCGACCCTCCCCTCGTTCCTGCTGGGGTCAGGTCGGTAAATTCCAAATTTGGAATTTGCAGACCTGACCCCGTCTTCCTTCCCTCCCGTCATCCCGAGCGGAGCGAGGGATCCCGTACTCGATCGGAACGGTCTCGTATCGAGTCCGCGATCCTTCGTCGCTCCGCTCCTCGGGATGACGATCGCCAATGCGACGAGAAACGACCCCTAGGGAGCCGCGGCTTCGACGAGGCGGTTGTACTTCTTGAGGATCCGGCGGAGCTCGTCTTGAGGTAGCGCGCGGACGACGAGGTCATTGGCTCCCTTCATCGTTTCCGCGGCCACCATCGCGTTGATAATTGCCTCTTCGACCGACTGGACGGTCGCCGAAAAGAGCGGGTTCATCCGATCGTTCGGGACGTCCGTCAGCGAGATCATGCCCGTGGGCTTCGCCGCGCCGGGGTTGGCCGTGGAGAAGGCGATGAAGATGTCGCCCGAACCGTTCCCGGCGGTCGAGCCGTCGCGGGCGAGGCCGAGCGAGGCGCGGCGGGCGAGGCGCTTCAACTGGTTCGGCAAAAGCGGTGCGTCCGTCGCCACGACGATGATGATGGAGCCCGCGTCGTCGTCGCGCGCAGCCGGGCCCGGGATCTCGCGACCGACCGGCACGCCGGCAATAAGCAGGTCGACCTTGCGCCCGTAGTTGCACTGCACGAGGGCGCCGACGGTGTAGCCACCCGCTTCCTCGGACAGCTTGCGCGAGGACGTTCCGATGCCGCCCTTGAAGCCGTTGCAGACCATGCCGGTGCCGCCGCCCACGCTGCCCTCGGCGACGGGACCGGTCCGCGCGGTCGAGAGCGCCTCGAAGACGTTCGCTTCCTTGACGTGGAATCCGTTGATGTCGTTGAGCTCCCCGTCCCACGTTTCCGCCACGACGGGATTCGACCACCAGTACCCGGTCGCGTCCGGCCCGCCCTGTTTGATCCGCCACGCAATCGTCGCGTCGTGCACGGTCCCGACGCTATGCGTGTTGGTGATCATGACCGGCCCCTCGAGAAAGCCCGACTCCTCGACCCACGTCGTGCCAGTCATCTCCCCGGCACCGTTCAACGCGAACCAGCCCGCGAAGACGGGGTCGCTGTTGGTGGCCTTGCCGCGCGGCAGGATCGCGGTCACGCCCGTGCGCACGGGACCCATACCGACCTTGAGCGCTCCCTCGCCGCGAATGATCGTGCTGTGTCCGACCGCGACCCCGCGCACGTCGGTGATCGCATTGCCGGGGCCCGGCGTCCCGTCGAACGGAACGCCGAGGTCGCGCGCGCGCGGCTTGTCGGCAGCGCCGACAGCAACGGCGGCCGTTAGAAAACCCGCCGCGATGAAAGCCCTCACAGCTCGTCTCATGGCGGATAGTTTATCGCCGGGATCCCCGCGCTTTTCTCCGCCCCCCACCGATGTGGTAGACAGACCCCGTGACGACCGTCGGCATCTTCGGCTTCGGCCGGATCGGGCGCAACCTCTTTCGGCTGCTGTACGCGCGGGAAGACATCCGGATCGGGGCGATCAGCGACCTCGCCGAACCCGCCGGCCTCGCCTACCTCCTGCAGTTCGACACGCTGCTCGGCCGCTTGACCGAAGACGTGACGGTCGAAGACGGACGGCTGCGCGTGGCAGGACGCAGCATCCCGCTCCTGACGGGCAAGGACCAGCCGCCCGTCCCGCGCTGGGGAGATCTCGGCGTTCATACGGTGCTCGAGGCGACCTCGCGGGGCCGCACGCGGGCGGAGGTCGAGGCGCATCTCTCGGCCGGGGCGCGACGCGTGATCCTCCTCGCCCCTCCGCTCGAAAGGCCGGACGTCACCGTCGTCATGGGGGTCAACGAGGGCGCGATCGCGCCCGAGCACCGCATGGTCTCGAACGCCTCCTCCACAGTGCACTGCCTCACACCCGTCCTCGCGATTCTCCTGGGGGCTTTCGGGATTCGGCGCGCCATCTTCACAACCATTCACTCCTACACGAGCGCGCACCGGCTCGCGGACGTGCCGGCCGAGGACAAGCGCCGCGGCCGTGCCGCGGCCGAGAACATCATCCCGCAGGCCTCCCGCTCGCCGACGATGGTCGTGGACCTCCTGCCCGAGCTCCGTGGGCGGCTCTCCGGCTATGCGATGAACGTTCCCGTGTCCAACGGCTCGGTCGTGGACCTCGTCGCCTGGCACGAGAAGCCCGTCAGTGCCGCCGCGATCAACGAGGCCGTCCGCGCGGCCGCCGCGACAGAGCGCTGGAGGAGGGTGCTCGACTTCGAGGACGCGCCGATCGTCTCCTCCGACATCGCCCGGTCGCGCTTCTCGGCGACGTTCGATTCGCTCGCGACCATGACCCTCGGCGACGGCGTCTCGAAGACCCTCTCCTGGTTCGACTCCGGCTACGGGTACGCCCACCGGGCCGTCGACCTCGTCGAACGCTTCGCGGCGCTGGAGGCGCCATGAGCGCCGTCCGGGTCGGGATCAACGGCTTCGGCCGCATCGGCCGCAGCGTCTTCCGCATCCTCTCGGACCGTTCCGACGTCGAGGTCGCGATCGTCAACGACCTCTACGACAACGACCACCTCGCCTACCTCCTAAAATACGATACGGTCATGCGGGTATTCCCGAAGGATGTGACGACCGACGCGGAGAGCATGACGGTGGCCGGCCACCGCGTCGCCATGACGGCTGAGAAGGACCCCGCGAAGATTCCGTGGGGACGGCATCGCGTGGACGTCGTGATCGAGGCGACCGGAAGGATTCTCACGCGCGAGCCGCTCGAAAAGCATCTGGCCGCCGGCGCCCGCAAGGTCATCCTCACCGTTCCCGCCAACGACGAGATCGACGCCACGATCGTGATGGGCGTCAACGACGCGACCTTACGCCCCGAGCACCGCATCGTCTCGAACGCCTCGTGCACGACCAACTGCCTCGCGCCGATCGCGAAGATTCTCGACGAGAGCTTTGGCATCGAAGAGGGCTTCATGACGACCGTGCACGCCTACACGAACGACCAGCGCCTCGCCGACGTCGCGCACAAGGACCTGCGCCGCAGCCGCGCCGCCGCGGAAAACATCATCCCGACGACGACCGGTGCCGCCAAGGCCGTGGGCAAGGTGCTGCCGCGCCTGAAGGGCCGCCTCGACGGGATGGCGATCCGGGTCCCGGTTCCCGACGGCTCGATCGTGGATCTGACCTGCCGCATGGCGCGGCCCGTCTTGGCCGAGGAGGTCAATGCTGCCGTGCGCGCCGCGGCGCAGGGGCCGCTCGCGCGGATCGTCGAGTACAGCGAGGTACCCCTCGTGTCGTCCGACATCATCGGCAACCCGCACTCCTCCATCTTCGACGCGCTCTCGACGCAGGCCGCGGGCGACGGCTACCTCAAGGTGCTCGCCTGGTACGACAACGAGTGGGGCTACTCGAACCGCGTGGTGGACCTCGTCGCCAGGCTTGCGTCGCTGTAACCGGATTCGACCGGCTCGCTGGCGCGCGGCCTGCGCCGCCGCTTCTAGCTTTTCTCCGCCTTGAGGATCTGGTCGCGATAGCCCGCCATTCGGGCGCGGATCACGATGACCCGCTCGGCCGCCCGCGGGACCATCCCGATCGCCTTTTCGAGGTTCGCGAGCAGACGCGGCGTTTGCTGCTCCTGGCGCAGCTTCGGGACGTACGCCTCGAGCTTCGCCCAGACGAAGAGGGCCTCGCCGCCCGAGTCGAAGAAGAGCTCGGGATGCAGAACGCCCTGGGCGACGAACGAGGTCGCCATGTCCCAGTAGGCCGTCACCATCCGATAGTGCGTGTTCTCGGCGCCGGCCGAGAGCGCGACGGCTTTGACGTCCTCGAACGACTGCGGAAAGAACTTCGCGCGGAACCACTCGCGGGCCTCGCGCAGCTTCTCCTCGCGCCGCAGCTCGTAGAGCCGGAGCACGAGCGCGGCATCTTCGTAAGTCGGCGGAATCAGAGCGGCCATCGCAACCTCCCTGGCAGTTCGGAGGCGGATCTTACCCGAGGC
>JANMPW010000423.1:0-1838 GCA_031370065.1 Acidobacteriota bacterium | reverse complement strand
GTTCACCAGCACGTCGCCCAGCAGATCGACCGAGCCCAGGCACGGCAGCGGCTCGCGGGTCCCGGCGAAGGCCGTCGCGGTCGGATCGCTGATCGAGAACCAGCCGACGGGCCGGTAGTCGGCCGGTGATGTCGTCTTGGCGAAGAACAGGCGCAGCCATTTGACGGAGGCGGGCGATCCGACAAACGCGATGCTCTTCGCATACAGGCCCGAGGCCGCGCGGCGCGCGCGGTACAGCCGCACGGCGCTGCGATACGTGCCGAGCGCGGTGACCGTGAAGACCGTGAACAGAAAAATGAACAGGCGGCTCCAGTTCGGGCTCCGCATCGCGAACAGCACGAAGGCGATGGCGCTCAGCCCGACAAACGGCGCGACGATCGAGCTCAGGACGACCCGCGCGCGCGACTGGCGCAGCAGCGGCTCGTAGGCGCCCATGCCCTGGAGCGAGAGCGCGGTCACGGCCCACATCACCATCAAGACCCACGCGACTTCCCCGAGGCCCCGGTACTGGCCGACCTCGGGCGCCAGGTACGAGACCCAGGGCGCGAGCGACGACTGGGGATTCAGGGCGATCGCTTTGATGCGCGGGGCCAGCAGGTAGGCCACATTGAACGCGACGGTCATGCAGAGGCCGTCGGCGAGCCAGAGAAACGGGCGCGGCAGCTCAGGTCCGCTGACTCCGAGCGTCCCCAGTTCGGACGTCGCGGAATCGAGCTCGACCAACGCGAATTCGCGGGCGCTCATGTGGACATTCGATTCTGCCACAATGCTGACCCCGCCGATCCCCTTTCTGCACAGCCAGATGAGTGAGTGTTCATAGTATGAACTACTACAGGCACGAGACCCGGTGGAGGGGCACGCCGCGTCCTTCGATCCGCGCCCGGATCCGGTCGGCGTGCCGGAGGCTCGTGACGACGACGTGGCGGTAGGGCACCTCGCCGATCGTATCGGGCGCCAGCTGCTCGGAGGAACAGATCGGCAACTGGAAGAAGTGTCCGGTGCGCCGATCATCGACGACGCCCACGAGCGTGAGATCCGTCGTCTGCAGGCTGACGTAGGCGATCTCCGCCACGTCCCCGGCCCCATAGAACACGATCCGCTTCTGGCCCGTCGCGTCGGAATCGCAGCGCGCGGAGATCGCCGAGAGGCTGTCGCGAATCTGTTCGCGGGTCTGGGTATAGAGATGGACGGTGTTCTCGAGGGAATCCCGCGTCTTCGTGGCGAGCGCATCCCATCCTTCCGCCGTCATCAGATAGCGGATGTGACGCGTGCCCATGCCGGCGACCTTGACGTAGCCCTTGGCGACGAGACGACGGATCAGGAGGTTGGTCAAGCCGAGGGCGACGCCCAAGTCGCTCGAGAGCGACCGCTGGGTGAGCCTCCGGCCGGAAGCGATCGCCTCGAGGACTTTTCGGTCGTAATCGGGTTCAGTGCGCGGCACGCGATACCGGAAGGAGCGGAGGGACACTTCGTGCCCTTCGCCTACAGAGAGGCGCTGATTTGTTCAAAGAAACGCGAAGCGTTCATTGCGTGAACGAACAATTCTTGCCCCGGGCCCCAGGGCTGTCAAGAGAATTGTCGGCATCAGAGGCAGCTCGACCAGGACGTTCCAGGGCTTGGCACGGCGATGGCTCTGTTCCGTTCCGCCGGCTCGCGATTGGCGCGTCCCCGGCGGAGGTTGAGCATGCGGGCGCTACTTGTAGGAGTTCTTGCGGCGGTCGGAATGTCGCTGGTTACCGTTGACTCGGCTCGGGCCGACCGGTTGTGCGATCCCTCCGGCGAAGACTGCCGCGAGATCCTCCTCAATCTCATCCGTGGCGAGCAGAAGGGGATCGACG
>JANMPW010000503.1:0-10661 GCA_031370065.1 Acidobacteriota bacterium | reverse complement strand
GTTGAACGAGGCCGTCCAGCGGGCGGAGGCCGAGCGCCGCCTGACGGCGATGGTCTTCGAGCGTCTCCCGGACGGGCTCGTCGTCGTGGACGCGAAGCTGCGCGTGCTGGAATGCAACAGCCGGTTCGCCGAGATGACGGGAATCCCGGCCCCGGCCGGACGCGGCGTCTACGAGGTGCTGCGCGAGCGGCCGCTGTACGACTGTTTCGAGGCCACCGTGAAAACGGGGGAGGCGTCCGAGCAGACGGTGCACCTTCCCGATGAACGCGTCTGGCAGGTGAGCGTGGCGCCGCTGCCGGAGGGCCACCGCGCCGCCGCCGTCGGAGTGCTGCGCGACGTGACGCGGGTCGAACGCACCGAGGCCATGCGGCGCACGTTCGTTGGCGACGTCTCGCACGAGCTGCGGACGCCGATCGCCTCCATCGCGGCCGCGGCCGAGACGCTGGCCGACGGCAATCTTGACCGGGCGGAAACCTCGGAGCTGACGGGGCTCATCCGCCGCCAGTCGGACCGCATGCGCGAGTTGATCGACGACCTCATGGACCTGGCGCAGATCGAAAGCGGCGCGGTGCCGCTCGAGCGCGAAGAGATCGTGCTCAAGAACCTGCTCGCCGAGACCGCCGAGGACCTCGAGGGCGCGGCGCTGGAAAGGAAGGTCGAGGTGCGCGTCACGGGCGACGCCGGGGTCACCGCGATCGGCGACCGCCGCCGGCTCGGCCAGCTCGCCCACAACCTGCTCGACAACGCGATCAAGTTCTCGCCGGACGGCGCGTCGGTCGTCATGCGGGTGTGGCGGCAGGGCGGCCGCCCCGGCTTTTCCGTCGAGGACCTCGGCCCGGGCATTCCAAAGGCGGAGCGGGACAAGATCTTCCAACGGTTCTACCAGGTCGACCGGTCCCGGTCCAAACAGCGACCGGGCTCGGGCCTGGGCCTCGCGATCGTCAAACACATCGCTCAGCTTCATGGCGCCACCGTCGACGTGGAAGGGGAGGCGGGGCAGGGCGCGGCGTTCCTGGTGCGATTCCCCACGGCGGCGGCGTAAAGATCTCGCAAAGCCGGCTGCAAAGTCGGCGTGACGTTCTGCGATAGGATTGCGCCGCCTTTCGGCGCACCTATGCTGAACTTTCTGCCGCGGGACGAGAAATATTTCGATCGCTTCACGGACCTCGCGGTGCGGATTCACGAGGCGGCGAAGATCCTCGAGCGCTTCTTCAAGAGCGAGGCGCCGGTCGGGACCGTGGCCGACCAGATCAAGCGCCTCGAGCACGAGTGCGACGAGATTTCCCACGACATTCTGCGCGGGATCGACCGGACGTTCATCACGCCCATCGACCGGGAAGACATCCACCAGCTCGCCGTGCGGCTCGACGACGTCATCGACCTGATCGACGGCACGGTGCGGCGGGTGTCGCTCTTCCAGATCGAGAAGCCGACGCCCATCTCGACGGCCCTCTCCCGGATCATCGTGACCACCACCGCTGAGCTCGTCGAGGCCGTGTCGCGCCTGCGCCAGCAGAAGGGCGTCATGGCGCACTGCATCAAGATCAAGCAGCTCGAGAACGAAGGCGACGTGGTCTACCACCAGGCGATCGCGTCCCTTTTCCGGGAAAACCTGCCGGCCATCGAGGTCATCAAGTGGAAGGACGTGTACGACAACATGGAGCGGTGCATCGACCAGTGCGTCGCCGTGGCGCACGTGCTCGAGAGCGTCGTTCTCAAGCACTCCTAGCCCTCACGGCCCGGTCATGATCTACGTCCTCTTCATCATCGCGATCGCGCTGGTCTTCGACTTCATCAACGGGATGCACGACTCGGCGAACTCGATCGCCACCGTCGTGTCGACGCGGGTGCTCACGCCCTTCGTGGCGGTCTTCTGGGCGGCCTTTTTCAATTTCGTCGCAGCGTTCTTGTTCGGGACGGCGGTCGCGAAGACGATCGGGTCCGGACTGATCGACATCACCGTCGTCAACTCGGACGTCGTGCTCGGCGGCCTCCTCGGCGCGATCGCCTGGAACCTGATCACCTGGTACTTCGGAATTCCGTCCTCTTCCTCGCACGCCCTGATCGGCGGCTACGCCGGGGCCGCGATCGCGCGCGTGGGCGTGCGTGCGATCGTCCCGGGCATGGCGTGGGTGAAGACGATCTCCTTCATCGTGCTCTCGCCGTTCATCGGCATGACGGTCGGATGGGCGCTTATGGTCGCGATGTCGTGGATCTTCCACAAGTCGCCGTACGGCTCGGTGGACCGCTGGTTCCGCCGCGCGCAGCTGGGCTCGGCGGCTGCCTTCTCGCTTTCGCACGGCACCAACGACGCGCAGAAGACGATGGGGATCATCGGCGGCTTGCTCGTCGCCAACCACGGGCTCTTCGCCGATCCGGCCTCGCGCCTCCACTGGATGCACCTGCCCGACCTGAAGACGATCCCGTGGTGGATCATCCTCTCGGCGCACGCCGCCATCGGCCTTGGCACGCTCATGGGCGGCTGGCGGATCGTGCGCACCATGGGCAGCCGCATCACGAAGTTGAAGCCGTTCTCCGGATTTTGCGCCGAGACGGGCGCGGCCGCGACCGTCATCGTCGCCTCGGTCTGGGGCATCCCGGTCTCGACCACCCACACGATCACGGGCGCGATCATCGGCGTCGGCGCGACGCAGCGGGTCTCGGCCGTGCGCTGGGGCGTGGCGGGCAAGATCGTTTACGCCTGGATCCTCACGATCCCCATGGCGGCCGCGATTGGCGCCCTCGGCTACGGGATCCTCTCCGCGCTCACGCACTGAAGACCGGATCCTGGACTCCCTCCAAAAAAAAGCCCCTCTCGAGAGGGGCCCGAAGGAGGAGATCGTGCGTCTGCCTGTATTACGGCTCCCGGCCCGAAAGCGTTGAGGGTGTATTTTGACACCTCGATGACGGGTGATAATCCTTGATCTGCCTGACCTTGAAGCGCGGCCGGGAGGCGTCGGTGGCGCGCCGGCATCCGTGGCTCTTTTCCGGGGCGGTCGCGTCGGCCGCGGGGGACGGCTCGGATGGCCACGCCGAGGTGGTGGACGAAGGGGGACGCGATCTCGGGCGCGGGGCGTACTCGCCTGACTCGCAGATCCTCGCGCGGCTGTGGACCTTCGACGGCCGGATTCCCGATGGCGCGCTCTTTCGCGAACGGTTTGCGGCGGCCAGGAAACTCCGCCAGGAATGCCTGCCGCCGGAAACGACCGGCTACCGAGCCGTCAACTCCGAGGGCGACCTCTGCCCGGGCGTCCTGCTGGACGTCTACGGCGAGACGGCCGTGCTCGAGCTCCTGACACGGGGAACCGAGATCTGGCGCCCGGAGCTCAAGGCGGCCGCCCGCGAAGTTTTTGCGCGCTCCCAACTGATCGTTCGCGAGACCGGTTCATGGCGCGACCATCGTCACCCGCTCCCGGCGGGAGAGGGTCGGGGTGAGGGGGCCCGCATCCCGTTTCTCGAAGCCGGTCTCCGCTTCCTCGCCGACGTCGCCGGCGGCCAGAAGACGGGCTTCTTCCTCGACCAGCGCGAGAACCGGGCGCGGTTGCGCGCGCTCGCGCGCGGCAAGACCGTGCTCAACCTCTTTTCTTACTCCGGCGCCTTCTCCGTCGCTGCGCTCGCGGGCGGCGCTGCGCGCGCCGTGGATGTCGACTCGTCCGTTTCGGCACTCGCACTCGCGCGCGATCATCGGCGCGCGAATGGCTTCTCGACGGAGGACTCCGACTTCGTCCAGGCCGATGTGTTCGAAGACGTGCGCCGCCGCGCCGCGACGGGCGAACAGTGGGACTGCGTTGTCTGCGATCCGCCCGCCTTCGCGAAGAAGAAGGCCGACGTCGACCGGGCCGCGCGCGGCTACAAGGATGTCAACCGCGTCGCCATGGCGCTCGTCGCCCCGGGCGGCTGGCTGCTGACGTGCTCCTGCTCCGGCCTGGTGGATGCCGACCTCTTCCAGAAGATCGTGTTCTCGGCCAGCCTGGATGCGCGCGCGGCTTTCGCGCTCGTGGCGAGACAGGGCGCCGGCCCCGATCACCCGGTCTCGCTCGACTGTCCCGAGGGGGAGTACCTGAAGGGGCTCTGGTTACGGCGGGCATAGCGGTGCCGTTCCGGGGGTTATCATTCCTTGATGCGAACACGTCATCTCACGGGCTGGATCCTGGTGCTCGGCGCCGCGTCCGTCCCCGCGTTCGGGGCAGAGCAGCCCGGCGCGGTCGTTGAAGTCGGCCCGTCGGTGTTCCACGCCCCCGCCACGCGGGCGGCGGTGGCCCGACGCGCGGACCTCGTGCTGTCGTCGCCGCTTCCGGAGTCCGCCCGCCATGCGCTCGGGCCGCTCTCCGCCGCGGAAAGGGAAGAGCTGCAGGCGCCGGACCAGCGTGGCGGGGGCGTGCGTCGGAAGAAGCCCGCGGTGAAGGTCGGCCTCGCGCGGGCCCTTCCCGAGCCGGTCGGTTTCAACGGCCTACCCGCGGAATTGAGCCCGGAACAGTCCCGTGCCCTCGGAGGAGGCCTGCTCGAGCGCGGCCGCGATGGAAAGTGGACGTGGACGGCCGCGTTCTCGTCCGCCGGCGCAGGCGGATTGCGCCTGCACCTGCGTCGGGCCGCCCTGCCGCAGGGCAGCCGGGTCTTCGTCTATTCCGAGAGCGGTGAGACCCAGGGGCCGTATTCCTTCGACGCGGGGACGCGGCCCGAGGGCTTCTGGACCAACACGATTTTCGGCGACGAGATCTCTCTGCAGGTACAGCTCGGAGCGGCCCCGGCGGTGGCGCTCGGTAAGGCGATCCTTCTCGTCGATTCCGTCGTCCACCTCGAGCACCCGGACTTCGCGTCGTCGGCCGCGGCGCGGTCGGGCCTGCGTCCAAAGTCGCAGACCTGCTTCATCGACCGCAGCTGCGTAACGGCGAGCGAGTTCCCGAACGTGGACGAGGCCACGCGCGCGATCGGGCAGCTCAACTTCGTGGATGGCGGCAGTGCCTATGTCTGCTCGGGCGGGCTCATGAACACCAACGCCGGCGGGTTGATTCCGTACCTGCTGACGGCCAATCACTGCTTCTCCTCGCAGGACTCGGCCACCTCGCTCGAGGCGTTCTGGCAGTACCGGACGGCGACCTGCGGTGGCGCGTATCCGAACGAGAACCTCTTTCCGCGCACGCTCGGGTCGACGCTGCTGGCGACGGGCGCGGCGCCCTCGAGCGACTTCACGTTCGTTCAGCTCTCGCAGGACCCGCCCGACGACAGCGTTCTCCTGGGCTGGACGACCGCCGACCTCTCTCACGCGGGCGGGACGGTGCTCTACCGCTTGAGCTACTCCAACGGCGACCCGCTCATTTTTACGAAGGAGCAGATCAGCGCGGTTCCCACGCCCGAGAGCTGTGGAGACGCGCCCCAGGGCAACTTTGTCTACCAGAAAGACATCGGCGGGGGGACGGGCGGGGGCAGCTCGGGGTCGCCGGTCTATCTCGAGGACCTGCGCGTGGTCGGCCAGGAGTTCGGCAGTTGCGGCACCAATACCGACGACTGCGACGTGATCAACAATTCGACGATCGACGGCTCGTTCCGCGTCACGTTTCCCTCCGTGCAGCAGTGGCTCGCTCCGGGCTCGCCGGCGCCCTGCGTGGCCGGACCGACGACGCTGTGCCTGAATGGCGGGCGGTTCCGGGTCACCGTGTTTTACGCCACCGCCGAAGGAGCGAACGGCCCCGGGATGGGCGTTTCCCTCACGGGGGATTCCGGCTACTTCTGGTTCTTCGATTCGGCCAACATCGAGCTCGTCGTGAAGGCTCTCGACGCATGCGCGCTGTCGCCGCAGCATTTCTGGGTCTTCGCGGGCGGCCTGACCAATGTGGGCGTCACGTTGATCGTCGAAGACACCCAGACCGGCGCCTCGCGGACCTACAACAATCCGATCGGCACGCCGTTCGCTCCGCTCCAGGACACCCAGGCGTTTTCCTGTCCCTGACGGGTCGGCCCGCTTCTCCCGATATACTCCGCCTCCCATGAATCTGGAGCTCTCGGAGGAACAGCAGCTCCTGCAGGCCTCGGTCTGCGAGTTCGCCGAGGGGGTGGTTCGGCCGCGGGCGGCCCACATCGACCAGACGGGCGAGTTCCCGCGCGGGACCTTCTCCGCCGCGGGAGAGCTCGGGCTCGCGGGCGTGGCCGTGCCTGCGGAGTACGGCGGCTCGGGCATGGACACGGTCTCGTACTCGATCGTGATCGAAGAGATCTCGCGCGCCTGCGCGAACATGGGCGTCATCCTCTCGGTCAACAACTCCCTCGTCTGCGATCCGATCGAGAAGTTCGGCAACGAGGAGCAGAAGAAGAAGTTCCTCGTTCCACTGGCCCGCGGCGAAAAGCTCGGCTGTTTTGCCCTGACGGAGCCCGACGCCGGCTCGGACGCGGGCAACCAGAAGACGCGGGCGGTGCGGGAGGGGGACTTCTACCGGATTTCCGGACAGAAAGTCTTCATCACCTGCGGCTCGGATGCCGACGTCTGCCTGCTCTTTGCGATGGTGCATCCCGAAGAGAAAGTCCGGGGGATCTCCGCGTTCCTCGTCGACACGAGCGCGCCCGGCTTCGACCGGTCGCGCCACCAGGTCAAGCTCGGGGTGAATGCCTCGGGCACGGTGGAGATCTTCCTGACGGACGTGAAGGTGCCGGTCGCGGACCGTCTGGGTGAGGACGGGGACGGGTTCAAGATCGCGATGGCGACGCTCGACGGCGGGCGCATCGGGATCGCGGCGCAGGCGGTGGGGATCGCCCAGGAGGCCTTCGAGGCGGCCGTCCGCTACGCGAAGGCGCGCAAGGCGTTCGGCAAGCCGATCTCCGACTTCCAGGTGCTCCGCTTCTACCTCGCCGACATGGCGACCGAGATCGACGCCGCGCGCCTGCTGGTGCGCCGGGCGGCGGCGGCCAAGGACGTGGTGAAGAAGAACGGCGGCCGCTACTCGATGGAGGCCGCCACGGCCAAGCTCTACGCGGCCGAGATGGCGCAGCGGGTCACGACCAAGGCGCTCCAGATCCACGGCGGCTACGGTTACACGAAGGAATATCCGGTCGAGCGCAACTTCCGCGACGCGCGCATCACCGAGATCTACGAAGGCACGAGCGAAATCCACCGGCTGATCATCGCGAGGGAGATCTTTCGCGACTCGGGGCTGGTGATTGGATGAGGGGGGTCGAGAGTCGAGTGTCGGGGGTCCAGGGAGGCGGGAGCGATCTGTGCCCTCTCGACTTTCGACTCTAGACTCTGGACAAATCACGTCATGGGCCAGACACGCATGTTCCGGGACCGGGTGGTCTCGATGGAACAGACGCTCGAGGGCGGCGAGAAGTACCTCCCATTGTTGAAGGCGCTCTGCGCCGAGGCGCTGCCGGACCTCGTCTTGCGCGAGCACTCGCTCGACCACGAGCGCGATCTCTTCGTCATGGACTTCGACGCGCCCGACGGCGCGCGCCAGCGCGTGAGTTGGACCCGCATGGTGCTCTTCGATGCGGAGCGCATCCCGACCCTGACGGCCGATCCCGCCGCGGCGCTGCGAAGAAAGATCGTGGAGCACCTGCGAGCCCAGGTCGGCCGGCCCGAGATTCTCGTGACATTTCGTCACCTCGAAGAGGGTTGGGTGGACACGCCCGAGCCGCGCCGGGAAAGCCGGCGCCGCCGCAGGGGCGGCCGGGGTGGCGCGCGCGGGCAGGAACGCGGCGGTCCGGACCGGCGTCCGGGCGGACAGCCGCAGCGCGATCGCGACCGAAACCGCGATCGTCGTCCCGGGGGAGGGCCCCCGGGTGGCGGCGCGCCGCAGCAAAAGGGACCGACCGGGCCCCGAGCCGCGCCGGCGCCACAACGCAAGCCCCCGGCCCCCGGTCCGGCGCCCGAGGCTGGCCAGGCTGCGCCCGGCGCCAAGCGGCGCCGCCGTCGCCGTCGCGGGGGGCGCGGTCCGGCAGGCGGGTCGGGCGGTCCGACCGGTGGCGCTGCGCCGGCGCCCTCCGGATCGAGACCATGAACTTCGATTTGAGCGACGACCAGAAGCGGATTCGCGAGGCCGTGCGCGCTTTCGCCGAGGCCGAGATCGCGCCGCGGGTCGCGGCGTGGGAGAACGAGGAGCACTTCCCGAGGGAGATTCTCGGCAGGCTTGGCGAGATGGGCGTGATGGGTATGTTGGTGCCCGAGGCCTACGGGGGCGCCGGCGCAGACGCGGTGTCCTATGTCCTCGCGGTCGAAGAGCTCGCGCGCGTGTGCGCCTCGACGGCGGTCATCGTCTCCGTTAACAACTCGGTCGCGTGCTATCCGATCTGGAAGTTCGGCTCCGAGGAGCAGAAGACGACCGTCCTGAAACGGCTGGCTTCCGGGCAGGCGCTCGGCGCATATGCGCTGACCGAGCCGCAGTCCGGCTCCGACGCCGCGAACCAGAAGACGCGGGCCGTCCGCGACGGAGCCGGGTACGTGCTGAACGGGGCGAAAGCCTGGATTACGAATGCCGGCGAGGCCGAGTGGTACGTCGTCATGGCGATGACCGACACCGCGGCCGGCACGCGCGGCATCACGGCTTTCCTTGTGTCCTCGGAGGACGAGGGTCTTCGCGTCGGCGCGCCCGAGGACAAGATGGGCCTTCGCTCTTCGAAGACCGCGGCGATCTTTCTCGAGGACTTGCGTCTTCCCGCCGGGCGGCGCCTGGGCGCCGAAGGCGAGGGGTTCACGATCGCCATGACGACGCTCGATCACTCCCGCATCGGCATCGCCGCGCAGGGGATCGGGATCGCCGAGGCCGCCTACGCGGCGGCGACCGAGTATGCAAAGACCCGCGAGTCCTTCGGCCGGAAGCTCGCCGAGCACGAGGCGATCGCCTTCCAGATCGCGGACATGCGGGTCCAGCTCGATGCGGCGCGTCTCCTGACGTACCGGGCGGCGCTCAAGTCCGAGATGCCCGGCGTGCGCTTTTCGAAGGAATCCTCCATGGCCAAGGTGTACGCGACGGAGGCCGCCAACGCGATCGCGGCGCGGGCCGTGCAGATTTTCGGAGGGTACGGCTATTCGAAGGAGTACGCCGTCGAGCGGTACTATCGGGATGCGCGCGTGACGACCATTTACGAAGGGACGAGCGAGATCCAGCGGATCGTGATCTCGAAAAACGTCCTGGCGGGACGGTGACACGATGAATCCCGAAGATCCGATCCTGCCCCCGGACGAAGAAGAAGAGCTCGAGGAGCCGGAGCCGGTCCCCGCCGGGGAGACCGTGACGGGCAGCCCCCGGGACCCCGAGCCGGCGCGCAAGGCCGCAGCGCCGCGCCCCGACCTCATCGACCGGCGCGAGCCGCTCTACCGCGAGTGCCGGGGCTACAAGCTGCGGCTCGATCCGCCGGATCTCGCTCGGTTGCGCGAGTTGGCGGGCTCGCGGGGCAAGTCGGACGACGAGCTCGGCGCGGCGTTCTTCGACGGCCAGGCCGAGCGCCTTGTCGCATCGATCGCCGACGACGTCGCCGCCCCGAGCGAGATCCGCGTGGTCGTGGACCCCTACTCGCGGCAGGCGTTCCTGGCGCTGGAGAACCGGATTCGGGGGATCCTGAGTTTTTAGTCTAGATGTCCGCCGTGATCACGATCCGCGTCGCCTTGGTCAGGCGGGCCTTCTTCTGATGCGGGTCGATCTCGACGGAGATCTCGCCCGGCTGGGCGCCGGCCGAAGCGAGCGCGTCGGCCCATGCTTCGGCGCGCGCGCGCAGGAAGTCCTCGGCGACGGCGGGTTCCTCGCGGCCCTCGAAATCGGGCATCGCCTTGAGCTTTTCGACGTTCAGGCGGTCGAGCACGAAGGCAAAGCCCTCGCGGTCGGCCCGGTAGACACGGGAGCGGTCGGGCGCGTTTGGTTGCATATCGGGGAATGTTAGGGCATCCGGGACGTTTTTTGGCAATGATGAATACGATGAATACGATGATGAGCCGCAAGCCCATCCCGCTCCTCGTTGCAGGGTTTCTCCTCGCCGCCGCCGTGCCGGCGGCCGAAGGCGTACGCAACCACTTCGATACGGATTCGGCGGGCCGGGCGCCCGGCTTTTTCGACCTGGTTGTTCTCGGAGCGCCCGGGCCGGCGCGCTGGCTGATCCTGGCGGATCCCAATCCGCCTTCGGCCCCGAACCGGCTCGCGCAGGTCACTCAGAACCGTCCGGCCGACTCGATCGCCGCCGCCATTCGGCGCAGCTACATCTTCCGGGACGGCATGGTCTCCACGTTCATCAAGCGCGGCGCGGGCCTCGAGGGGCTCATCCTGCGCATGGTCGACGAGAAGAACTTCCTCGTTCTGCTCGTCGATGCGGGCTCCGGGAATGCCGTGCTTTCCTCCTACCGCGACGGCAAGGCGACGGAGCTCGGGCGCGGCCACGCGCGCCTCGACCGCGGCTGGGAGAAGGCCTCCGTGGTCGCCTCCGGGCCGACGCTGACGGTGCTCTTCAACGACCAGAAGCTCTTCGAGGCGAAGGACCCGAAGCCAGCGATCGGCAAGACCGGTCTGGCCGCCGTGGGCCCGGGCGAGGCCTCCTTCGACGAGTTCGTCCTCGAACCCGCGAGCTAGATGCCTTTTGCGGCTCACGCACGGCCGGTACTCATACCATTGAGGGACCCGACCCCACCTAAGGCGCCACGGAATCGGCGAAGCGAAAGCGTCCGCCCTCGACGCGCAGGACGACTG
>JANMPW010000392.1:0-3516 GCA_031370065.1 Acidobacteriota bacterium | reverse complement strand
CGATCGCGGTCATGCACGCGCACGCCAACGCCAACGCCACGTCCATCTTCACGTCGAGCGGCAAGGCGGCGCGGGAGTACGCGCGCCTCGCCACCGCCTCCATGGTCGGCGTCAACATCGGCGTCGCGGCCCCGATGGCCCAGTTCCCCTTCGGCGGCGCCAAGGACAGCTTCTTCGGCGACCTCAAGGCGCACGGGCGCGACGCGTACGAGTTCTACACGGACAAGAAGGTGGTCATCTCGAGGTGGTTTTGAACGCGGCCGACGACAAACGGAGAACGTGATGAGCACGAAGACCCAGGCGCCAACGAGCGAACTGTCGCGCCAGACACGCGAGAAGCATTCGAAGTACATGCTGCCCGCGACGATCCAGTACTACGAGAAGCCCATCGTCCTGACGGAAGGCAAGGGCCTCCGGATCAAGGACGCGGACGGCAACGAGTACCTGGACTTCTTCGGCGGGATCCTCACGGTGTCGGTCGGCCACGCCAACGAAAAGGTCAACGCGGCGATCATCGCGCAGATCTCGCGCCTCTCGCACGTGTCGACGCTCTATCCGATGCTGCCGGTCGTCGAGCTCGCGGAGCGGCTGGCGAGGCTGGCGCCCGGTAATCTCTCGCAGTGCTTCCTCGCGACCTCGGGGACCGAGGCGGACGAGACGGCGGTCATGCTGGCCCAGCTCTCCACGGGGGCGACGGAAATCGTGGCCCTGCGGCACGGTTACTCGGGCCGCTCGATGCTCGCGCAGTCGCTGACGGCGCACTCGACCTGGCGGCCGCTGCCGACCCAGGTCGCCGCGGTCAAGCACGCCGTGTCGCCATACTGCTACCGCTGCCCGCTCAAGCTGACGTATCCCTCCTGCGGCGTCGCCTGCGCCGCGGACATCGAGGATCTGATCCGCACGACGACGACGGGCCGCATCGCGGGCTTCATCGCCGAGCCGATCCAGGGCGTGGGCGGATTCATCACGCCGCCGCCCGAGTACTTCGAGATCGCCGTCGGCATCATCAAGAAGTACGGTGGCGTCTTCATCTGCGACGAAGTGCAGACGGGATTTGGCCGGACGGGCGGCAAGTTCTGGGGCATCGAGCACTGGGGTGTTGAGCCCGACATCATGACCATGGCCAAGGGCATCGCCAACGGCCTGCCGCTCGGCGCGACGATCGCGACGCCGGAGATCGCCGCGTCGCTGAAAGCCTTGACGATCTCGACCTTCGGCGGCAATCCCGTCTCCAGCGCGGCCGCAAACGCTACGCTCACGATCATCGAAGAGGACGATCTGCCGGGCAATGCCGAGCGCATGGGTGCCGTCCTTCGCGCCGGCCTCGAGGAGCTCCAGCACCGCCACCCGCAATCGATCGGGCAGGTGCGCGGCATGGGCCTCATGCAGGCTCTCGAGCTCGTCGAGGACGAGACGGCGGGCAACCGCACCCCGGCGAAGGCCCTGACGGCGAAGATCTTCGAGGAGACGAGAAAGCGCGGCCTGCTCATCGGCAAGGGCGGCCTCGACGGCAACTGCTTCCGGATCGCGCCCGCGTTGAACGTCACGCGCGGCGACGTCGAGGAGGCGCTCGCGCTGCTGTCCGAGTCCTTCGTCGCCGTCGGCGCGCAGTAGAGTGGCCTCCTGAACGACTCGATGACTCGCCGCGCTCGACGAGAGCAGTCGGCGACTGCGTCAGGGGATCAAGCCGCTCGCGGCATTGATCTCCGAACGTGAAAGGCGGCGATTCACCTCGTCGAGGATCTCGCGAGGGAGTATGCGAACAGAGGCTCGGGAAAGGCGAGGGCGAGCAGGTAGAGACAGACGAGTGGTTAGCGTACCTGCTGGAGGGACTTCACCGCTGCGGTGACATTCCCGAGGCAGCAGAAGCCCTGCGGGTTCCTGACCTCGCAGGCGCAGTGTCCGGCTTTGACCTCTGCCGTGATCATCGCCGGGATTTCCGTTCTTCCTGCAACCGCGATTTCGCGGCGCAGATCTGCGAGAGTGAAGTTGAAGCAGTAGCAGACCGGGACCGGGTCCTCCCTCTCTTTCTGGCCGACTCGAACCTGGAGGTCCTGTTTCCGGAAGATCGAGCCGGCCGCTGAGTCGAAGTAGACGATGTCGCAGTCGGGCGCCGGGCAGAAGCGGTATGCCCTCCCGTCGAGTCGCCGCAGGGCGTCCGCCTTCACGAGCGCCTTGACGGTGACGAGATCGACCTTCAACCCGATGGTCTGGGATTCGGGGCAGAGTTTTGCCGCGTCCGGTCTTGCGACTGAGCAGCTCTCGTCAGGACACGGGGAGGCTTCCATCGCGTCGAACGCTAGTGCCGGCGGCCGGCTCACTTCGCCTCGCCGGGCAACGCCCCGGCCCCCTGCTCCGCCGCTTTCCGGAGCTCTGCCAGCTGTCGCTGATTCAGGTGCTTACTGGCGATCTTTGTGAGCGCTTCAAACGGGTCCCTGGCGCAGTCCTCGCCCTTGTCTCTGGTCAAGATCACGGCGATGCCTCCGGACAGGTCCTTGGTCAACGCTTCGAGGTTCTCCGGGGCAAGGTCGAGCCGAGCCTTTGCGCGGTCGATTAGCCTGGCAGCGATGACCTGCGCCTCCCTTTCGCTCAAACGATCTACCTCCGCGGCGCCGTACCAACGGCCGGATCCATACTCTTTCAGCGCCCTGTCCCGCGCGGGACCTCGGAGCAGCGTCGTTTCGAGATCCCTCGCCTTGAAAGCAGCCTCGACGGTTGCGACGCCGGAGCGTGCTTGCTCGGGGTCGTTCCACACGACCGCGAGCACCGTCCCCGGGCGATTGACCTTCGCTTCCTTGACTTTTGGATCGCGGCCGAGCGCTTTCAGCACGGGTTTGGAGGCCGAGCCGCAGCCGAGCCCATCCGCGGCGCCGCACTCCAGGGGCACCTCGAAGAAGCTGACTCGTTCGGCAGACTCCGGCCCTTCGAGCGCTGTGGCCCCCTGGGGTCGCGGCGAGCTCGCCAAAGGCGCACCCGCCGCTTTGACCGTAGCCTTGTAGCCGAGCTTCGCGATGGCCTGAACCATTCTGTCGGTCGTGACCTTCGAGTCGTCGTACGTAACGAGTGCCTCCTTCTTCTCGTTATCGGTCTTCACGTCCTCGACGCCGTCGAGCTTCTTTAGGGCGATCCGGGTCGCGGCGGCGCACGAGCCGCACGTCCAACCGCTCACTTCGAAAGCCGCCGTCCTGGTCGCGGCCTGGAGAGGCCAAGCGGCTGCGAGGACGAGCGCCACGAGCATGATCGAGAGCCTTTTCACGATAGACCTCCTGTGATTCATCTAGAAAAGCCACTTGGAGTAGTACGGAAACGCCGCCGCCAGCGCGACGATTAGCGTCACGATCCACAAAGCAATCCTCTGGCCTCTCCGGGTCGAGGGTTGAGCGCAGGCGGAGTCCGCCGCGCAAGCTCCCTCGGGACGGAGGCGATAGGCCAGGTAGAAAGCCGCGCCGAGGAAGAGGGCGGCTGCAGCCAGCGAGTAAGGCCGATAAGGCTCCAGCTTCAGCAGCAACGCCCCGC
>JANMPW010000391.1:0-8383 GCA_031370065.1 Acidobacteriota bacterium | reverse complement strand
CATCCGGACGACGAGGACACGGAGCTGCTCGCTCTCGTGTCCCAGGGCATGGGAGGCGAAGCCGCCTACCTCTCCCTCTCCCGCGGAGAGGGCGGTCAGAATCTCGTGGGCCCGGACCTGGGAATCGGCCTCGGCCTCGTGCGCTCCCAGGAGCTCTGCGCGGCCCGCCGCCTCGACGGCGGCCGCCAGTTTTTTACGCGCGCTTACGACTTCGGCTACACGCGCTCGCTCGACGAGGCCTTCCGGAACTGGCCGAAAGAGGTCCTGCTCGAGGACACGGTGCGGATCGTGCGGCGATTCCGGCCGCAGGTCGTCGTCAGCGTCTTTTCGGGGACGGCGCGCGACGGGCACGGGCAGCACCAGGCGGCCGGCGTCACGGCGCAGGAGGCGTATCGGGCGGCGGGCAACGCAGCGGCAATGCCGGCGCTCTCGTCCGAGGGCCTCACGCCATGGCAGCCGCAGGCGCTCTACCGCTCCGTCTACTTCGAACCGAAAGACGCCACGATGGTCCTGCCGACCGGCGGCATCGATCCGCTGACCGGCCGCTCCTACTACCAGATCGCCATGGCGAGCCGCAGCCTCCATCGCTCGCAGGACATGGGCATGCTGCAGGAGCCCGGACCGAACGAGACCCGCGTTGCCTGGATCGCCGGCGGCAAGGGGCGGGACGCAAGCGATCTTTTCGCGGGCGTCGACACGCGCCTGCGCGCGCTCGCGGCCGAGGTCCCCGACGCCACCCGTCGCGCCGACATGGAGAAGCGCCTCGACCGCGTCGAGACGCTCACGCTCGAGGCCCGGCGGCGGCTCTCGACCCCGGACCTCGCCGGGACCGCTCCCGTCCTCGCCGAGGCGCTCACACAGCTGCACGCGGCCCGCGCCCTGGCGCGGCCGGGCGACGGCGGCGTGCCGATGCTGCTCGAGGAGAAGATCGCGCTGGCAGAGGGAGCCCTCGCCGGCGCCGTCGGAGTCACGCTCGACGTGCTGGCCGATCGCGAGGTCACGGCGCCCGGGGAGTCCACGGAGATCACCGTGGACGTCTGGAACGCGGGGGGGCAGCCGCTCTCAGTCGACGGAGTCTCGCTACAGAGTCCGGACGGCTGGGGCGTTGCGCAACCTGCCGGAGCGCGCATCGTCGCCGCCGGAGCGCTCGAAGAATTCAAGATCTCCGCAAGCGTCCCCGCCGCCGCGCCGGCGACGCTCCCCTACTTCCTCTACAGGCCGATGCGGGGAGACCTCTACGACTGGAGCGCGACGCCCGCTCCCGTTCGCGGCGAGCCCTTCCAGCCCGCGCCGCTCCACGCCCGCGTGACCGTGCGCATCGCGGGCGTTCCGGTCGCCCTCGAGCGCGACGCGGCTTTCCGTTACCGCGACCAGGCGATCGGCGAGATCCGGAGGCCCGTCCGCGCCGCTCCGGCCCTCGACCTCGACGTTCAGCCGGATCTCGTCGTCTGGCCGCTGTCCCAAAAAGAGAAGCGGCTGGAGGTCACACTGACGTCCAACGCCAACGTGCCTCTCAAGGGGAAGCTCACGATCGCGCCCCCGCCCGGCTGGCCCGCGGCCACGGCCCGGAGCTTTTCGCTCGCCAAGCGCGGTGAGCGGCAATTCTTCGACGTCCCGATCGCGCCGCCCGGAAAGCTGGCGGCGGGTCGCGTGCCGCTGCGCGTTTCGGCGGTGCTCGACGACGGCCGGACCATGGACCTCGGCATCCGCCTCATCGACTACGGCTACATCCCGCGCACGCCCATCCCGCGGCCGACCGGTGTCTCAATCGCCGCGGTGGACATCCGTCTGCCGCCGCTTGCGCACGTCGGCTACATCCGCGGCGCCGCCGACAGGGTCCCCGAGGCGCTCATCGCCATCGGCGTCCCGATCGAGATCCTCACCGAGCGGGACCTCGACGCCGGCGACCTCTCGCGCTACGACGCGATCCTCGTGGGCAGCCGCGCCTACGAGACCGACCCGGCGCTGCCCCGAACCAACGGGCGGCTGCTCGCCTACGTCCGCGCGGGGGGCCTCGTCATCGTGCAGTACCAGCAGTACGCGTTCCTCCAGGGCGGGTTCGCGCCCTACCCGATGGAGATCGCGCGCCCGCACGACCGCGTCACCGACGAAACGGCGAAAGTGACAGTCCTCGATCCGCAGAGCCCGATCTTCACGACCCCCAACACGATCGGCCTCGCCGACTGGGACGGCTGGGTGCAGGAGCGGGGCCTGTACTTTGCGCACACCTGGGCCTCCGAATACACGCCGCTGCTCGCGATGGCCGATCCCGGTGGACCCGAACAGAAGGGCGGGCTCCTCGTCGCCCGCACCGGCAAGGGCCGCTACGTCTACACTGGCCTCGCGTTCTTCCGCCAGCTTCCCGCCGGCGTGCCCGGCGCGTACCGCCTCCTCGCGAACCTGCTCGCGTGGAAGTGACCTCGCAAAAAGGAGTCGACATCGTGAAAAGAGCTTTCTTCCTCGCAGCCGTCCTGTCGTTCGCGGCGGCAATCGCCACCGCCCAGTTCGAGGGTGTGGCGGACTTCAAGATCACCATGAACGCCGGCGCGGACAAGTCCTCCCCCGGCACGGGCAAAATTTTCCTCGCGCCTTCCGGCTATCGCATGGAGTGGTCGATGGACGCTTCGTCCCTCCGGAAGTCCGACAAGGACAAGGACGCGGGCAGGGCTGCTTCCGCGCCGCTCACGATGACGATGGTCGCCCGCAAGGCCGATCCCGGGAAGGTCTACATGCTGAACGACCAGAACAAGACCTACTCCGTCATCGACGCGAAGAAGACCGCCGAGGAGCACGGGAAGACGCCCAAGGAGTCGTTCACCATACAGAAGCTCGGAACCGCCACGGTCGCGGGCCTCTCGTGTCAGAACGTGCTGCTGACCTCGTCGAAGGGCACCGAGATCGAAGTCTGCGTCGCGAAGGACTTCGCCGCCCCCAGCGAGTGGCTCACCGCCATGAATCGCCGTCAGCCGGAGGGCGGCTCCTGGCTGTCCGCACTGAAGGACCAGGGCATCGAGGGATTCCCCGTCCGCTGGGTGATCCGGAAGAAGGGATCCACGCAGCCCCTCACGACGATGGAGATGACACGCTTCGAGAAGAAGTCGCTGCCGGCCTCCCTCTTCGAGATCCCCGCCGGCTACACCGAGACCAAGTTCGCGATGCGCGGCCTCACGCCGGAGCAGGAGAAGGCGCTGTCGTCCATGCGCGAAAACATGACGCCCGAACAGCGCAAGGCCTACGAGGACGCGATGAAACGGTACGGCAAGCCGACGCCGAAGCCCTAGCAGGGCGCGGCCTCACCAGATCGTCTTCAGCTCCCGGAGGCTCCGCAGCCGCGCATCCTTGCTGATGACCGGCGCACCCGCTTCAAGCGCTGTCGCCGCGATCATGCGGTCCGCCGGATCACCGGGAAACTCCGCCGCGAAGCCCGCGGCGGCCACGGCAACCTCCGGTGTCAGCGGCAAGAGCTCCACGCGCGGCAGTGCCAGCGCCTGACGGACGAACACCAGTGCGTCCCGATCGAGCCGCAGCCGGCCCTTTGCAACGAGCATCGCAATCTCCCAACAACTGATCGCGCAAACGCCGAGCGCGTCCGCCTGCTCGATGGCGGACCGGGCGCGCGAGGAAAGTCGCGGCGACTCGGCCGACCACCAGATCCAGGCGTGGGTGTCGAGGACGATCACCTCTCGACATCCCAGCGGTCGCCGATGGGCGAGATCAGGTCGCCTTCCCAGACGACGCTGCCCTTAAGGCCCTGAGGCATCTCAGCCGGGAGCAGCCGGGCGACAGGCTTACCGCGCTTGGTGACGATGAGCTCCTCGCCCGTCTCAGCCACGCGATCGAGAAGGGCCAGGCACCGGGCCTTGAACTCGCCCGCGGGGACCGTATTCAGCCTTTTGACCATAGTCATATGATTATAGTCATATTTGCCACCTGCTAGTATCGCCGCCGCGATGCGACCCTCCCCGATCCGGATTCGAGCCCTTCTCGTTGTTATTGTTGTCGCGACCGCCCTCCCGTCCTGCCGGCGCGACGGGCGGACGCCGCTCGTTCTCTACTCCCCACACGGGCGGGACCTGCTCGGCCTCGTCGAAAAGGAGTTCGAGCGGGCGCACCCCGGGGTGGACGTGCGCTGGCTCGACATGGGCTCGCAGGAGGTCTACGACCGCCTGCGCTCGGAGAAGGCCAACCCGCAGGCCGACGTCTGGTACGGCGGGCCCGACACGATCTTCTCGCGCGGGGCGAGCGAGGGCCTGCTCGCGCCGTACCGACCGGCTTGGGCGGACGCCGTCGTATCCGCCAGCCGTGAGAAGGACAACCTCTACTTCGGCCTGTATCGCACGCCCGCGATGCCCGTCTACAACTCGAAACTGATCGCGGCCGCGGATGCCCCGCGCGAGTGGGACGACCTGCTCGACCCGAAGTGGAAAGGCAAGATCCTGATCCGCGATCCGCTCGCCTCCGGCACGATGCGCGCGGTGTGGGGATACATCCTTTCGAAATCCGTGCGCGAGACGGGATCGCCCGCGGCCGGTTTCGCGTGGCTCGCGCGCCTGGACACGCAGACCAAGGAATACGTGTTCAACCCGATCCTCCTGTACGAAAAGATCGTGCGCGGCGAAGGCCTCATCACGATCTGGGACCTGCCCGACACGCTCCTCGAGCGACAGCGCGGCTCGCCCCTGCAGTACGTGTTCCCGAAGAGCGGAACGCCGGTCATCGACGACGCGGTGGGGCTCGTCGCCGGCTGCCGCCACCCGGAGCTCGCGAAGCAGTTCATCGACTTCCTGGGCGAAAAGGAAATGCAACGGCTCGCCGCGGAGAAGACCTTCCGCCTGCCCGCGCGCACGGACCTCGGCGACGCGCTGCCCGCGTGGGCGCGCGCAGTCGAACGCGAGATGGCCCCGGCCGAGATCGACTGGCCCCTCGTCGAGAAGAACGGCGCCGAGTGGATGGCCACCTGGGACCGGACGATCCGGGGCAAGGGGGCCTCCGCGACGCGGTAAAGGACCGGCCCCACTCGCCCTGGTTTCGGTTTGAGATAACTTCCCGCGCAGGATGTCCGACTTCCTTCGCCTCGACTCGCTCGAAAAGCGTTTCGGCGAGCTCCCCGTCACGCGCCGGGTGACGATCGGCGCCGCGAAAGGCGAGATTGTGGCCCTCCTCGGCCCGTCCGGAAGCGGAAAGACGACGGTTCTGCGGCTCGTCGCCGGCTTCGAGACGCCCGACGCGGGGCGCATCCTCGTCGAGGGCGAGGACGTCACTGAGCTGCCCCCCGAACGCCGGCGCTTCGGCATGGTCTTCCAGCACTACGCGCTCTTCCCGCACATGACCGTCGGTGAGAACGTCGCCTTCGGCCTCGCGGCGGGCGGCGCCGCGGCCGGGGACGTGCAAGGACGCGTCACCGAGATGCTCGCGCTGGCGGGTTTGGCCGGCTTCGAGAACCGCCGCGTGACCGCGATCTCCGGCGGCCAGCAGCAGCGCGTGGCCCTGGCCCGCGCGCTCGCCCCAAATCCGCGCGTGCTGCTGCTCGACGAGCCACTCTCGAACCTCGACCCGACGCTGCGGGAGAGGACGCGCCGGGAGTTGAAGCGCGCAATTCGCAAGGTCGGCATCACGACGCTCTTCGTCACGCACGAGCAGGAAGAAGCCTTCGAGCTCGGCGACCGCGTCGCGGTCCTGAACCAGGGGCGCCTCGAGCAGCTCGGGACGCCCGAGGAGCTCTTCGAGCGTCCCGCCACGCGCTTCGTCGCCACGTTCGTCGGGCGCTCGAGCGTCATTCCCGTCGTCTGGAAGGGCGGCGCGCGGATTCCGGGCGGACCGGTCTGGCCGGCTGCCGCCGGGGCCGGCCTGGCGGAAGGCTCCGACGCGGACCTCGTCGTCCGGCCCGAGGGCCTGGCTTTCGCCTCGCAGCCGACCGCGCAAGCTCTCGAAGGCACCGTCGTCGAGCGTCGCTACGCGGGCCGGGTGGCCTACTTCCTCGTCGCGACCGCCGCCGCGGGCGAGCTCGAGGTGCTCGCCGCCCCCGGCGCCGCGCGCGAGGGCGATCGTGTCCACGTCGTCCCGGCATCCGACGGCCCCGCGGCGCGCGTCTTCCCGAGGGAGCCGTGACCCGGCTGCGGGGAGGTCCGGCCTCCCCGCTGCACACGCTGCTTCTCTTCTGGCTCGTGGGGTATCCGCTCGTGCTCACGCTCGCCGAGGCGCTCGGCGCGCCGCACTGGACGCTCTCGCATGTCGCGGAATTCGCGCGGCGCCCCGCCGAGTGGCAGGCGCTCTGGGCGAGCCTGTGGATATCGCTCGCGACAGTGGCGCTCGCTGGCGCGATCGGCGTTCCGCTCGCGTTCCTATTCGAGCGCAACGAGTTTCCCGGGCGGCGAATTCTCGGCGCGCTCGTGGCGCTTCCCGTCGCGCTGCCGCCGCTGATCGGCGTCCTCGCGTTCCTCTTTCTCTACGGCGAGAGCGGCTTCGTATCGCGCGGTGTGCAGGCCCTGTTCGGGCTCGGGGAGGCGCCGTGGCGGCTCTCCGGTCCGGGCGCGATCCTGTTCGTCCACGCCTACTCCATGTATGTGTACTTCTACCTCTTCACGCGCGCGGGGTTGGCTCGCGCGGACGCCTCGCTCCTGGAGGCTGCGGCGAGCCTCGGCGCGTCCCGCTCCCAGGCGACGCGGCGCATCACGCTGCCGCTGCTCGCGCCCGCCCTCGTCGGGGCAGCGCTCTTGACATTTATGACGTCGCTCGCCTCGTTCAGCGCGCCGTATGTCTTCGGCGGCAGCTTCCGGGTCATGACCACGCAGATCGTCGCGTCGAAGTTAAACGGCGACAGCGCCCTCGCCATGGTCGAGACCGTCGCGCTCGCGCTGATCGGCTTCGCGGGACTGGGACTGCTGCGGAAAGCGGAGCGGCGTCGCGAGGTCGCGGGCGGGACGCGGGGCGTCGCGCCGCGGCGACGGCAGCTCGCACGGGGCAGGTGGGCCGTGACCGCCGCGGGCTGGGCGCTCGCGATCCTGCTGCTGCTTCCGCATGCGACGCTCGTTCTCGTCTCGCTCGTGCCCCGCAACACCTGGACGACCGAGGCGCTGCCGCCCGTGCTCAACCTCGGAAACTATCGCGCTCTCTTCTCGGAGGCCGAGAGGCTGCGGCCGATCGTAAACTCCCTGTGGATGGCGTCCGTAGCCACGGCGCTCGCGATCCTGCTCGGGTTCGCCGCGGCGTCTTTGGCCGTGCGCCAGCGCAGCCGCTGGAGCGGTCCGCTCGAGACCCTCATCGCGGCGCCCTGGGCTCTCCCCGGCACCGTCTTTGCGATCGCGCTCGCGGCGGCCTTCAGCGTGCATGCGCCGTGGGCGGGGCGGTTCGTGCTCGTCGGCACGCTCGCCATCCTGCCGCTCGGCTACCTCGTGCGCAGCCTTCCGCTGACCGGCCGCGCCGCCTTCGCCGGGCTGCGGCAGATGGACCCGGCGCTCGAGGAGGCTGCGGCATCGCTCGGCGCCTCCCGCGCGCGCCGCGTCCGGCGGATCGTCCTGCCCCAAATCCGGCCCGCGCTCGCCGCGGGCGCGAGCCTCGCTTTTCTGGCCGCGCTCGGGGACTTCGTCGTCTCGATCGTGCTCTACACCTACGACACGCGCCCCATCTCGATCGAGATCCTCTCCTCGCTGCGAATCCAGGAGATCGGCGCGGCCGCGGCGTACGGCGTGCTCCTGACCGCCCTCTCGGCGGGAGCGTTTCTGATCTGGGGTCGGAGAACCGAAGCTTAGGGGTCTGCCCCGCTCTTACGGCCGCGTGACGACGCGCGGCTCGCGTCCCCCCGGCGTCGGGACGAGCGAGATCGGGAGATACCCGAAGCCGAGCGTTGGCGCGCCGCCGCCTCGTATCCCCTGAGGAACGCGGTTAGGTCGCCGCGGTCGTACGCTGCGCGCGCCTCCTTCATGAGCGCGAAGGCGTTCTTCGGAGGATCGGCGGCTTGAAGCGGCCCGACACACGCCGCGAGCAGAGCGGCCAAAATGACCTTCTTCATGGGATCGCCTCCTCCCACTTTCTACGGATCGGCCGGGCGAGGGTTTCCCGAAGATCAGCCCAGAACGGCGTAGGCGCGGACCGGAAAGCTGCCGAGGCCGAGAAAGGGTGCGGGCACACAGTGAAAGCGGAAGCCCCCGGCGGGCAACGCGCCGAGGTTGCAGAGGTGCTCGACGATGGGGATTCCGGCCGATAGCAGAAGCGTGTGCGCAGGGCGCACACCATCGGCCGTGTCGTCGATGTTCAGAGAATCGATCCCGACGAGCGCCGGGCCCGCGCCCGCCAGAAACTCCGCGGCCGCGCGCGTCAGATACGGATGCCCTTCCGCGTAGCGCGGCGTCCGCCAGTGCGCGTCCCAGCCCGTCCGCACGAGGAC
>JANMPW010000374.1:0-2093 GCA_031370065.1 Acidobacteriota bacterium | reverse complement strand
CGTGGAGGTCAGGTGGCAGAAGCATGGGACAAGGCTAGCGGGCTGCTCCGTCTCCCCACCCGGCCGTGGCCTCCGGCCAGGGCCGACCTCCCCGGCGAGCGGGGAGGTGAAGCCGGTGCTCGGCCCCCGACATGGCGGGGAGGTGATGGCTAAAATGGCCCGCCGTGGGGTACGTGGTGCTTGGTATTTCCTATGTGGTCGGCGGGCCGCTGCTCGGAATTGGCCTTTACCTGCTCATCCGGGGCGCTTTCCCAGGCTGGTGGAAAGACTGGATCCTCAGGCCCGTGATGATGGCCACCCCGGCCGTGGCCCGCCTGCAGGGTGTGACCGCCATAGGGCTGGGCGCGTCGCTCGTGGCGATCGGGTGGAGCACGATGGTCACGGAGCACATGGGCGGGCTGCTGGTCGTCGTCGCAATGGCCTCCTACCTTATCGGGGCGGGAATCTTCGTCTTCAGCACCTGGCTGTCGCGCCGGGGGTTGGCCCGTTAGCCTCCGGGCAGACCGTCACGGCGTCGGCGGAAGCGTTCACGACCACCCGCCCGCCCAGCGGGGCGGCCAGGACGACTGTCACGGATCGCATGGCCGCGATCGCAGTGCAGGCGATGGGCGCCCCGGGTGCCGAGTGAGGGATCGCCAACACGGCGACGGCCACTGCTGAAGGAGACTCGGCGACCGCGCCCGTGTAATCGGCGCCACATGGCCCCGGGTTGTCCGGGGCTCCGGTAAAGGTAAACGTCAGCACGCGGGATTCATCGCTCACGGTGGCGCCCTGGTCTGACGACCGCTTGTCGGTGCCTTTGTCCCAATAGGCCGAACGTGGCAGCGCCGGGTAGGCCATCTCGCCGGCGACTCCGGTCGCGGTGAAGAGCCATGAGCTCACCGTCGCGGTGCCACGGTCGGTTTTGACATGCGCGGCGCCAAAGCGCGCGGCGGTAACCGGGAGAGCCTGGACCGAAACACACTCCGGTCCCGGCATCCTGGTCGCTGCGTTTGTCATTTCGAAGAAGGCGTCGGATGCAGAGATGGCCGAGTAAGTGGCGGTCGTGCCATCGACCCACGTCGCGACCGCTTGGGTCGGAACCTCGACAGGTAGAGGTGAAGCCAGCACGAACTTGGCGCACATTCCCGCGATCTTCTCGTTGTCGCCGGCGAAACCGCCAGCCGGTGAAAAGGTGTTCCAGAACACCACGATTGGCCGTGGTGCTTGGTTCGCCGGCAAACTCTGCCATGCTGCGAGGGCTTCAGTGGGCGGGCTGGGGTAGGCGGTACCAGGTGGGCTCGGCCCGCAGCACGCAGCCATCATCAAGAGCGCGACCGCGCCGACCGTGACCTTCATTGCACTACCCAACCGGCCCAGCCCGCCAGGGTAACGAGATTAACTAGCCCAGGAGTCTCAACAGCAGCTCGCTGGCAACCTTTGGGTTGGCTTGCGGGGCTCGCTTCTTTAGATCCGCCATCAGGGCGCCGATCGCCTGCTTTTTGCCGGCCCGGTAGTCCTCAACGGCCCTCGGGTTGGCGGCCATCACCGCCCGCACTTCGGCCTCGAGGGCTGACACGTCGCTGACCTGCGCGAATCCGTGCTCGGCGACGATCTGCGAAGGCGAGCGGCCCGTCTCGACAGATTCCATCAGTACCTCGCGCGCTTGGTCACGAGTGATGCTTCCGGCAGTCACGAGCTTCACCACCTCGGCGAGATGCTCCGGGGTCGGAAACTTCCCAGTCGGCGCGACATCTCCGATGATCCAGTTCGCCACTGGCTTGGCGTCAGCCCCGGCGCCGACCGCACCTTCGAACAGGTCGGCGAGGTCGCGGTCGGCCGCGATCTGCACGGCGTCCGCGGCGGGTAGGCCGTATTCGGAGGCCAGGCGCGCCCGGCGGGCGCCCGGCAGCTCCGGCAGGGCGCCGCGGAGCTCCTCGATCCAGGCTGGGTCCAGCTCCAATGGAGGCAGGTCGGGCTCGGGAAAGTAGCGGTAGTCCTCGGCGAACTCCTTGCTGCGCTGAGAGAAGGTGCGCTGTTCGGCCTCGGACCAGCCACGCGTCTCCTGCACAACCGTACCGCCCGACTCGAGCACCTCGGTCTGGCGCGTCACC